>JAEZFA010000059.1 GCA_023417665.1 Pseudomonadota bacterium
ACCCATCCGGCCCCGCCCGCGCGCACCCACCCCCCCCCGCGGCCGTACTAGATCTGCCTTAGCGGCGGATGTTCAGCTTCTCGATGAGCGCCTTGTAACGCGCTTCATCTTTCTTCTTCAGGTAGTCCAGAATCGAACGGCGGTGCGAGACGAGCTTAAGAAGACCGCGACGCGAGTGGTTGTCCTTCACGTGGGTCTTGAAGTGCTCGGTCAGGTTCGTGATGCGCTCGGAGAGGATCGCGACCTGCACTTCCGGCGAACCGGTGTCGTTCGTTTTGGTGGCATTGTCCTTGATGAGCGCCTGTTTGCGCTCGGCAGTGATCGACATCGGAAAGCTCCTGTTTGTTGGAGTTGAAAAACGCGGCCCATCCGGGATGTCGTCCAGCAGGGTCGCAACCAGGCGTCGTGGCCTTGGCCCCGACGCGCGCTGTTATAGCCAAAAGCCGCGGGAACGCGAGGAAAAACGGCGTATCGGCCGGATCCCGCTAAGTCCTTATCGGGGAAGGTTAAAAATGCGCCGGGGGTAAAGCTCGCCGGCCTCCATCTCGCCGAGCGCCACCAAAGCGCCATGGACCGAGACCGACACCGGCCCCTCGACCACGGGGGCGTCGCGGCCCCGCAGGAACACGCTCTGGC
Organism: Pseudomonadota bacterium; assembly: GCA_023417665.1. Taxonomy (GTDB): domain Bacteria; phylum Pseudomonadota; class Alphaproteobacteria; order Rhizobiales; family Xanthobacteraceae. The sequence goes on from JAEZFA010000059.1 coordinate 637, forward strand.
CCTGCGAGAGCCGCTGGGCGTCGTGCTCCGAAACCTTCACCGCGGGCAGCGACTGCAGGCCCGCCGCGACCGGCTTCATCAGGGCAAAGAGCGCAGCATCCTCCACGCTCGCCTGTTCGAGCGCGACAAGATCGACCGTTCCGGTTTCGGAAAAATCGCCGACCAGCGTGCGGCGAAGCACGCTGACATGGCCGAGGCAGCCGAGCTTGCGGCCGATGTCACGCGCGAGCGATCGCACATAGGTGCCCTTGCCGCACTCGACCTCGAATTCCGCGTGGTCGGCATCGGGCATGGCGACGAGCCGGAAGGCGTCGATTTCGATTTCGCGCGGCGCAAGCTCCACCGTCTCGCCGCCGCGCGCGAGATCATAGGCGCGCGCGCCATCGACCTTGAGCGCGGAGAATTGCGGCGGCGTCTGCAGGATCGTCCCGGTGAAGGAAGGCAGCAGCGCCTCGAGCGCCTCGCGCGAAGGCCGCAATTCGGAACTGGCCGTCGCCTTGCCTTCGGCATCGTCGGTATCGGTCTCGATCCCGAAGCGCACCGTGAAGCGATACACCTTGCGGCCATCCTGCACGAAGGGAACGGTCTTGGTCGCCTCTCCAAGTGCGATCGGCAATACGCCGGTCGCCAGCGGGTCGAGCGTGCCCGCGTGTCCCGCCTTCTTCGCCTTGAAGATCCGGCGCACGGCAGCGACCGCCGTGGTCGACGTCATGCCGAGCGGCTTGTCGAGCACGACCCAGCCGGAAACGTCGCGCTTCTCGCGCTTGTGCTGGCTTTTGGGCTGGCTCATTCGTCGTCGTCCTTGTGCAGGTCGCGCTGCACTTCGGGACGCTTCAAGAGCTTGTCGATCTCGTCGGCGCGGTCGAAACGTTCGTCGATGCGGAAATGCAGGTCCGGCGCGAACTTGGCCTGCACCTTCTTCGCAATAACCCCGCGCATGTATTTCTTGTTGCGGTTCAGCGCGTCCAGCACGGCTCGCTCGTCCTTGCCGCCGAGCGGCATCACATAGGCCGTGGCATGCCGCAGGTCGGGCGTCATCGCGACTTCCGGAATCGTGATGACATGGGCTTCCAGCACCGGGTCGTGCACCTCGCCGCGCGAGAACATTTCCGCGAGCGCATGGCGCACGAGTTCGCCCATGCGCAGCATGCGTTGCGAGGGGGCCTTTTCTTTTCCGCTCATGGCGTGGCTCCGGCTTTCTGATTGACGAAGGCGAGCACCCGGTCGGCTTCCTGCGGCGAAACGAAAACCCGGCGCGGCAGGATCAGTCCGCTGTTGCGGCCGGTGAACAGGACGATGCAGCCGCGCTGATCCACAACGCGCTGCACGGCGCTCCATGGAATTTCCGAGGTCACGTCGCCAAGCCGCGAAGTGATGCCGCGATCCCTGACGACAATCTCGCTTTCGCCCTGGCCGATCAGTTGTCCGGCGAGCGTGTCGCGGATCAGCCGCGGGAACAGAACGAATGTATGAAACGCGTAGAACAGGCCGCCGAGAAACAGCACCACCAGCACCGGCGCAAAGCTTCCAAGATAGGGATGGAAGGTCTGGCGGAACGCGCGCGAAAACAGGAACGGCATGGCGAGGATCAGCGCGAGCCCCCAATAGGCGGCGGGCGTCAGCATGGCCGAGATTTTCTCAGCCCATGTGAATTTCGTTGCGCGCAGGAGCGCCATGTATTCCTTTGGCGTCAGGCGAAAGCGCAGCGCAACGTGCAGGTTCGGATCGGTGTTCGTCATCAAATAGAAACGCCCGCCCGGAATCGAACCGGAGCGGGCGCCTTAGCTGGAAGTTAAAGCGCGCGGGCGATCGATTCGACGCGATAGCACTCGATCACGTCGCCCTGACGCATGTCCTGATAATTCTCGAACGACATGCCGCATTCCTGGCCGGCGACGACCGAATTGACGTCGTCCTTGAAGCGCTTCAGCGTCGAGAGCTTGCCTTCGTGGATCACGACCTTGTCGCGGATCAGGCGCACATGCGCACCGCGCTCGACACGGCCGTCGGTGACGCGGCAGCCCGCGAT
>JAEZFA010000062.1 GCA_023417665.1 Pseudomonadota bacterium
CGCAGCATCGGCATCATGCGGCCGATGCTGCTTCCCAGCGACGCCGGCGCGGTGAGGTTGCGCGATTCGAAGGTCTCCTGCAGCGGCAAGAGATCGACCAGGAGGTCGATGAGGATGCCGGGATTGCGGCTGACATGGCCGCCGTCGGAGAGAATCTGCCGCCGCAGCTCGATGGCGAGTCGCCGCGCCGACTGCACCAGCAGCCGCTGTTCGCCTGCCATGCAGAGCCCGGCGAAGGTCAGCGCAATCGCGACCAGCAGGCGCGGATAGCCGTCTTCGACGATCGGATAGATCTGGCGCAGGAAGCGCACCTGTCGCGACAGGCTGCGGACGAAGCGCCGGTAAAACCCGTGATCGACTTCTTGCAGGATCAACGGCGAGTGCGTGAGCCACGAAATGACGCGCCGCGCCGTGATTTCCGGTTGCCAGGATTCCGGATGCGAACCGCCGTGCAGCGTGATCCAGTCGGACACCAGTGCGCGCGCGTTTTTGCGTGACAGCGCAAGGCCGGCCGACCGCATATGGCGCAGCCATCCGAAGCCGAGCAGCACTTCGGACCATTCGGGCGAGGGTGATTGCAGTTCGAAGGGCGAGCGGCCATTCGCGCTCACAACCTTGCCGGCGAAGGAAAAAACCCCGCTATAGATTTCCGTGGCGACTACCGGGTCGCCGGTGCGCAGGTCCTGCGGCGCGATCAGCAGCCGTTCGGGAATTGGTACCCGTAAACGCCAGCGATAGGCCGGGTTGAACGCAAGGCGCGTCCACCATCCCCGCAACCCGCTTCCGCCAAGCTGAGGCCGCCCTCGCTCCGCCATCGGTCGCCGCCGCCTTCTCAACCACCGGTCTGCCTCTCGCCGGTGCGTAAACTCCCCAGACCCTTGCGAATCAAGATAGCCAAGCCCGCAGTCCTGTCCACTTGGCGGTATCAGGCCTTGCGGCGCAAGCGGCTCGCAAAGAACCCGTCACAACCGGCAAGCCGCGGATCGTCATGGGGAAAATGGAAGGGAAGCGTCCGGATATCGCCGCGGCGGGTCAGGGCGCGCGGATCGCCGGCATCGGCTTCTTGGAGCGGAACGCGCTCGATGGCGGGGTTGCGCGAAAGCAAATCCTCGATCTGCTGCTCTCCTTCTTCGGGCTCGAGCGAGCAGGTGGAGTACACGATCATTCCGCCGGGCTTTACGAGCTTCACGGCATTGTCGAGCAGGCGGGTCTGCAGCTTCGCCACCTGTGCAAGGTCTTCCGGCTGCTTCTGCCAGAGGATGTCGGGATGGCGGCGGATGGTGCCGGTTGCCGAACAGGGCGCGTCGAGCAGAACCGCGTCGAATGGTTCCGCTTCCCAGCTCGCCGCGTCGGCGACAACGATTTCCGCCTGAAGCTTGGTGCGGGCGAGATTCTGCGCCAGACGTTTGAGGCGCGGTGCGGAGCGATCAACAGCCGTCACGCGCGCGCCTGCACTGGCAAGCTGCAACGTCTTGCCGCCGGGTGCCGCGCATAGATCAGCTACGCGGAAGTTGCGGAGGTTGCCGAGGAGCTTTGCGGGGATTGCGGCGGCTGCATCCTGCACCCACCATTCGCCCTCGTCGTAACCGGGCAGTTGCGGCACCGCGCCCTTGCCGGTCACGCGCACGCTGCCGGTCGGAAGCAGCAGGCCCTGCAGCAGTTCCGCGAGCGCCTGCGGGTCGCCTTTCGGCGTGATGTCGAGTGCCGGCTCGACGCGATGCGCGAGGCAGATCGCGCGCAGGCCTTCCTCGCCATAGGCAGCGCGCCAGCGGCCGCGCATCCACTCCTGCGTATCGGCTTCCGCCGGAAGGGCCGCGAGCAGCGCCGGGCCTTCGGCAATGGTCCGGCGCAGCACGGCATTGGTGAGGCCGGCATAGCGCTTGTTGCGAATTTCGTTGGCGAGATCCACGGCAAGATCGACCGCGGCGTGATCGGCGACATCGAGCAGAAGGATCTGCGCGGCGCCCGAAAGCAGGATCGCATGGACGCGGACGTCCTCGGGCCAGCCCTGTTCGAGAAATCGCTCCAGCACGGCCTGCAGGCTGCCGGCGCGGCGCAGCGCGGTCGCGACGATCATGCGCGAAAGCGCGCGGTCGCGTTCTTCCAGCGCGCGAAAAGCGATGCCGGTTTCGCCGTGCTCGAAAACATCCTCGAGCGGGCGGCGCTTATGCAGGATCGCGAGCAGCGCGTCGGCAGCAAAGCGCCGGGCGTTGAGGCCCGGCGTTTCGTCTTGTGTCAGTTTTTTGCGTTGGCGGTGTTTTGCCATGCAGGCGTTCTAGCAGCCCTTGGTCGTCAACCCCAAGGGCCCGGCTGGCGCGCTTTCGGGCCGGTCGCGCCGGAGGCGCGGTTTCCTGCGGGGCGTGGCGCGTATGCTGCACCCATCTGTGCTGCGATCTGCTGCAACTGCGCGATCCGGTTCTCGGTGGCGGGGTGCGTGGAGAAAAGATTGTCCATGCGCTCGCCGGAGAGCGGATTGATGATGAACATATGCGCGGTCGCAGGATTGCGCTCGGCGTCCATGTTCGGGATCGCGTGCGCGGCGCCGGAGATCTTGTTCAGCGCGGAGGCCAGCGCCATCGGCTGGCCGGAGATTTCCGCGCCCATGCGGTCGGCGGCATATTCGCGGGTGCGGGAGATCGCCATCTGCACGACCATGGCGGCGAGCGGCGCCAAAATCATCATGGCGATCGTGCCGATCATGCCGATGCCGTTGTTGTTGCGGTTGCCGCCGAAGAACATGCCGAAATTGGTCAGCATCGAGATCGCGCCGGCAAAGGTCGCGGTGATCGTCATGATCAGCGTGTCGCGGTTCTTGATGTGCGCAAGCTCGTGGGCCATGACGCCGGCGATTTCATCGCGGTTCAGCATCTGCAACAGGCCGGTGGTCGCGGCGACGGCCGCGTTCTCGGGATTGCGGCCGGTCGCGAACGCGTTCGGCTGCGGGTTGTCCATCAGGTAGACCTTCGGCATCGGCAGGCCGGCGCGTTGCGAAAGCTCGCGCACCATCTGGTGCAATTCGGGCGCGGTACGCTCGTCGACTTCCTGCGCGCCGTGCATCGACAAGACCATCTTGTCGGAATTCCAGTAGCTGAAAAGGTTCATGCCGGCGGCGATGACGAGCGCGATCAGCATGCCCTGCTGCCCGCCGATCAAGGCGCCGATCCCCATGAAGAGCGCGGTCATGCCGGCAAGCAGAAGCGCGGTTTTCATGTAGTTCATCGAAGGATTTTCCCTTTCCGGCGTTCCATTCGCCAACTTCACCCGACAAAAGAATGGGGTGCCGGAACCCCTGCCGCAAGAGCCGTGTTTCTGCGGGGAGCTTGACGCGCGAAGCCGGAGATAGTTCCTGACGGCCATGACCGAGAAGAAGCCGCTTTCTGCCGCCGCCAAACGGGCCCTCGCGGAAGCCGAGGCCCGCCGCGCCGCGATCGACGCGGCTGCCGCCGCGCTGCCACCCGAGAAGGGCGCCAGACGCGAGAAGGAGCCCTCGCGCTACGGCGACTGGGAGAAGAAGGGGATCGCCAGCGACTTCTGATGCGGAAGATTTTGCGCTGGGGGATTTTGATCTGCTTTCTCGGGCTCGCGGCCGGCGGCAGTTATGTCGCGATCTACTTCGAGCAATTGCTGGAGCGCTACGCGCCGTTCGACCTGCGCGAGCCGCCCGACTGGCTCACGGATCTGCAGCTCTATTATCTGCGCGCGAGCCCGGAGAAATGCTTTGCCGTGCTTGCGCGAAGCGAGATCGCGTTCACGCGCCAGCAATATCCGCTGAACGAACGAGGCTGCGGGTTCGACGACGGCGTGCTGCTCACGAAACAAACCATCAGCTATGGCAGCAACGTCCTGCTGCGCTGCCCGGCAGCGGCGTCACTGGTGTTGTGGGAGCGCCATGTGCTGCAGCAGGAAGCGCAGCGCATCCTGAAAAAGAACGTCCGCGCGATCCAGACGTTCGGCACGTTCTCCTGCCGCAACGTCAATCATAAGAAACAGGGAAGGCTGAGCCAGCACGCGACGGCAAACGCCATCGACATCGCGGGCTTTACTTTCACCGACGGTTCGCGTGCGGTTCTGCTCAAGGACTGGGATAACGGCGAACGGGGCGAGTTTCTGCGCGCGGTGCGTGACGGGGCGTGCCGGTTCTTCGGCGGCGTGCTCTCGCCCGACTACAATGCCGCGCACGCCAATCATTTCCATTTCGACATGGGCTGGTGGAAGATTTGCCGATGAAGATCCTTCGTCATGGCCGGGCTCGTCCCGGCCATCCTCGCTTTAACTGCGGTGAGTTCTGAAAGGCGTGGATGCTCGGCATAAAGCCGGGCATGACGAGTTAGACGTTTAGTGCGTCACGATCACCGGCGTGCCGACGCCGACGCGCTCATAGAGATCGACGATGTCTTCGTTATACATGCGGAAGCAGCCATAAGACGCAAACCTGCCGACCGAGTTCGGCCGGTTGGTGCCGTGGATCGCATATTCGCCGCCGGTCAGCGTCAGCGCGCGCACGCCCATGGGATTGTTATGCGCGCCGCCCGGAATCATGTCGGGCATGTTCGGAAAGTCGCGCTTCACTTCCGGCGGTGGTGCCCAGGCCGGGTTCACATATTTTCCGTCGATATAGCGCGTTCCGTACCACTGCTTGCCGCGCTTGGCGACGGCGACGCGATAGCGGATCGCCTGTCCGTTGCCGAGCGAGAGATAGAGTGCGCGCTCCTTGGTCGAAATCACGATGACGCCGGGATAGGCGTTCGGAAAGCTGACGAGCTCGCGCGCCTGCAACGGCGAGAACGCAAACAGAAACAACGCAACAAGGAAAAACCGACGCATGGCCCGCACCTGACAACGAGCGGCAAGCCTACGCGCGCCGGAACCGCAGCGCTCGAAAACTCAATTTTAGCGTAAAATTTTTGCAAGCAAGTAAGGTTAGCCGAGCGTAAACGCCTCGTGCACGGCGCTCTGCACGCCGCCGCCCATGACCGGACCACCGCCGGCGACATGGATCATGTCGCCGATCGCGACCGCGCCGAGGCCATGGCGCGGCGTTTTCATCGGCGCGTACTGCTCCCAAGAATCGGCGACCGGATCATAGGCTTCGTTCTGGCCGAATACGCGGTGCGAGCCTTCGCCGCCCATGCAGAATATTTTTCCGCGATAGAGCACCGCGCCGTGGCCGGAGCGCGCAGTCGGCAGCGGCGCGCGGGGCTCCCACTTGTCGGTGGCGCCGTCATAGACGTGGTGGAAGTTCGAGTTCGTATAGAACGTATCGACGCGGCCGCCGATCAGATGAATTTTGCCGCCGGTCGTCACGATGCCGGTGTGGTCGCGCGCGGTATAGAACGGCGCGCGTTCCTCCCACTTGTCCGACGCCGGGTCGTAGGCGAAGTGCCAGTTCACCGACTGGCGCGTGGCGAAACTGTTTCCGGTCGCGCCACCGACCGCATGCACGCGGCCGCGATAGCCGATGCAGGAGGCGGCACCGAAGGCTTTCGGAAACGGCGCGATCCTTTCCCAGCGGTCGTTCTCCGCGTCATAGACGAAGCATTGCGGATGCGGCGTGTGATTCTGGCCGACGAAACCGCCAAGCGCATAAAGTTTTCCGTCCAGCACGGCGACGCCGACATGATTGGCGCCCTGCGGCAATGCCGCGACCGCGAGCCATTTGTCGGATTGCTGGTCGTAGACGTGATGATAGTTGCGATCGACGCGCTGCTCGCCGTAGCCGCCGACCAGATGCATCTTGCCGCGATACGCGGTGGCCCAGGCCATCTCGCTTCTGGCGATCGGCAGCGGCGCGCGGTCGATCCACTTGCCCAGGATCTCCGCCTTCTTCGCGGGACTGTCATAGACCCATTGCGTCTGCGCGATCTCGGGGAGATTGATGCGGCCGGGCTGCCGCAGGCTTTCATACTGGCCGCCGTGATGCTGATGCTGCGCGAAGGCGGGCGAGGCGAAAACCGCAAGGCCGCCCGCGACGAAGGCGCGACGGTTGAAATCACTCATCGTCTCTCTCCCGCTGAAAAGAAAATCGCCCGGGACTTTGCCCGGGCGATGTGACGACTTTATGCGCTCTTCTTATTCTGGCGATTGTTCACCAGATCGTCGACCACCGCGGGGTCCGCGAGCGTCGAGGTGTCGCCGAGGCTTTGATATTCGTCCTCGGCGATCTTGCGAAGAATACGCCGCATGATCTTGCCGGAGCGTGTCTTCGGCAGGCCCGGCGCGAACTGGATCAGATCGGGCGAGGCGATCGGCCCGATTTCCTTGCGCACCCAGCCGACGAGTTCCTTGCGCAGATCCTCGGTGCCCGCTTCGCCGGCCATCAGCGTCACATAGGCGTAGATGCCCTGACCCTTGATGTTGTGCGGATAGCCGACCACGGCCGCTTCCGAAACTTTCGGATGCGCGACCAGCGCGCTTTAGACTTCCGCCGTGCCCATGCGGTGGCCGGAGACGTTGATCACGTCATCGACGCGGCCGGTGATCCAGTAATAGCCGTCCTCGTCGCGGCGGCAGCCGTCGCCGGTGAAGTATTTTCCCTTGTAGGTCGAGAAGTAGGTCTGCACGAAGCGCTCGTGATCGCCGTACACCGTGCGCATCTGGCCGGGCCAGCTGTCGATGATGCACAGATTGCCCGAGGTCGCGCCTTCCAGCACCTGACCTTCGGCATCGACGAGCTGCGGCTGCACGCCGAAGAACGGCAGCGTTGCCGAGCCCGGCTTCTGCGCGATCGCGCCCGGCAGCGGCGTGATCATGATGCCGCCGGTTTCGGTCTGCCACCAGGTATCGACGATGGGGCAGCGGCTGTCGCCGACAACGCGATAGTACCATTCCCAGGCTTCGGGATTGATCGGCTCGCCGACCGAGCCGAGGAGCCGCAGCGAGGCGCGCGAGGTTTTCGTCACCGGGTCGTCGCCGGCCTGCATCAGCGCGCGGATCGCGGTGGGCGCGGTGTAGAAAATGTTGACCTTGTGCTTGTCGATCACTTCCCAGAAGCGCGACATCGACGGGTAGTTCGGCACGCCCTCGACCATCAGCGTGATCGCGCCGTTCTGCAGCGGCCCGTAAACGATGTAGCTGTGGCCCGTGACCCAGCCGACGTCGGCGGTGCACCAGTAAACGTCGCCATCGTGATAGTCGAAGACGTATTGATGCGTCATGGCGGTGTTGAGCGCATAGCCGCCGGTGGTATGCAGCACGCCTTTCGGCTTTCCGGTCGAGCCCGAGGTGTAAAGAATGAACAGCGGGTCTTCCGCGTTCATCTCCTCGCAGGGGCAGTCGGCGGCGACGGTCTTCGCGGCATCGTCGAAATAGACGTCGCGGCCCGACTTCATCTCGACCGCGGCATTGGTGCGCTTCACGACGATCACGGAAGAGACGCCGCCGGCCTTGTCGCAGGCGGCATCGGTGTTGGCCTTCAGCGGGATCTTGCGCCCGCCGCGAATGCCTTCGTCGGCGGTGACGACGATGTTCGATGTGCAATCCTCGATGCGGCCCGCAAGCGAGTCGGGCGAGAAGCCGCCGAACACGACCGAATGGACCGCGCCGATGCGCGCGCAGGCGAGCATGGCGTAGGCCGCTTCCGGAATCATCGGCATGTAGATCGTGATGCGGTCGCCCTTCTTGGCGCCCTGCTGCTTCAGCACGTTCGCCCAGCGGCAGACTTCGGCATGCAGCTCTTTATAGGTGATCTTCTTGGAGTCGGTCGGCTCGTCGCCTTCCCAGATGATCGCAACCTGATCGCCGCGCTTCTCGAGATGGCGGTCGACCGCGTTGTAGCAGATGTTCGTGGTGCCATCCTCGAACCACCGGATCGAGACGTCGGGCGCGTAGCGCGTGTTCTTCACCTTGGTGAAGGGCTTGAACCAGTGGATGCGCTTGGCCTGCTCGCCCCAGAACTTCTCCGGGTCGCTGATCGAGGCGGCGTACATCTCTTTGTATTTGGCTTCGTCGAGCCAGGCGCGTTTCTGCCATTCCGGCGATACGGCATAAATCTTGTCGTCGGACATCGTCTTCCTCCCTGGTCCCCGGATACGGACAGGCTTTTTCGACGCCCGTCTCATTCTTCGGATGCATTATGCGCCGGGCGGAACTCGCGCTTCAAGGCGCGGTGCTTCCGACTTTGGTCAGGGCTTGGTTCCGTCAGCGGCGATTTCCGCGCCGATCCCGTGCGATGTGACCGGTCGTCACGCGGCCAGCGCCCATACCCGGGTGCGCTTGATCTCGGCATCCTCGAGATCGCGGATCACCGGCACCTCGTATTCCGCGACCATGTGCATCTTGTTCCGGGGGAGATAGCTTCGTCCGGGATCGCCGATCAGCACGTCGGCGCCTTGCGCTTGCATGCGCTGCAAAAAAGCGAAGGCGCGGGCCGCCGTATCGCGCTCATAAAAAATATCGCCGGCCAGTACCGCATCGAAGCGTTCGGGAGCCGCTTGCGGATCGAGCCGGTCGAGGGTTTCGGTCTTGAGCGAGACGCCGTTCGCCGCGGCATTCAGCGCGATCGCGGGGATTGCGAAGGGATCGATGTCGTTGGCCATGACTTCCGCAGCACCGGCCTTCATCGCCGCAATGGCGACGAGCCCCGAGCCCGACGCGAGATCGAGCACGCGCTTTCGCTTCACCCGTTCGGGATGATCGAGCAGATAACGCGCAAGCGCCTGGCCGCCGGCCCAGGCAAAAGCCCAGAAGGGCGGCGGCAATCCCATCTGCCCGAGTTCTTCTTCGGTCTTCTGCCAGAGCGGAACGGCTTCGTCGGCGACGTAGAGCGAGAGTTCGGGAACATGCGGCACCGGACGAAGGCGGGTGTTCTCGCGAATGAAGTCATCCGCCACCGCGAGCGTCAGGGTTTGATGCCGCCCAGTTTGCACACCGTGTTCCATTCCTTTTCGGTAACAGGCTGCACCGAAAGGCGCGAGAGCTTGATCAGCGCCATGTCCTTCAGCTTGGCTTCGGTCTTGACCTGCGCGAGCGTCACGGGGGTCTTGAGCGGCTCCTTCGCCTTCACATCGACCGCGACGAACTTCCGCGTCTCGTCGGTGGGGTCGGGATAATGCTCGCGGATGACTTCCGCGACGCCGACGATCTCTTTGCCTTCGTTGGAATGATAGAAGAAGCAGCGGTCGCCCTTCTTCATGCGCATCAGGTTGAGCTTGGCGGCGTGATTGCGAACGCCGGTCCAGCCGGTGCCCTTCGCGCCCGCCTTGACCTGCTCGTCCCATGACCAGGTATCGGGCTCGCTCTTGATCAGCCAGAACGACATCTATGCTTACGCCTGTTCTTACGCCGGTGTGCCGATCACCCAGCGCCACGGGTGGATGTCGGTTTTGGCAAACAGATTTGCCTTCTTGTACGGATCCTGCGCGAGGATCGCCTCGGCCGTTCCGCGATCCGGCGCATCGAGCACCAGCATGGAGCCGATCATGGTTTCATTGTCGTCGGCAAGCAGCGGTCCGCAGGTCTTGATGGTCTTCGAATGTGCGCGAAGATAATCGAGATGCGCGGCGCGATTGGCGAGCCGCAGATCGAGGCTGTTCGGTTTGTCGAGACAGATCGCAACGAAATGCATGAAAGAAACCTCGTTCCGCAGAGGCCTCTAACATTCTTCGCAAGCGCTCGCCAAGTGAGGCGGCGCCAAAGACTTATGCCGTCTCGTCTTCCGGCCGCAGCGGACGCGACAGAAGACCGTGGATCGCTTCGCCGATTTGAATCTCTCCAGAAAGCACCGCGGCCACGGCTTCGGCGATCGGCATCTCCACCTGCTTTGCGCGAGCGGCTTCGATCAGAACGGGAGCGGTATAAACCCCCTCGACCGTTCCGCTGCCCCGAACGTCAAGCTTGTCCGAAGCGCCCAGCGCAACGCCGAAGGCATAGTTTCTGGATTGCGCGGAAGAGGAGGTCAGGATCAGGTCGCCAAGCCCCGATAGCCCCGTAAGCGTACGGGGTTTTGCGTCATAGGCGCGGGCAAAGCGCATGAGTTCGGCAAAGCCGCGCGTGACGAGAGCGGCCTGGGCGCTCGCGCCGAGCTTCCGTCCGGCGACGATGCCGGTCGCGATCGCCAGCACGTTCTTCGCGGCACCGCCGATCTCGACGCCGCGCACGTCGGTTGAATGATAAAGCCGGAACGTGGGCGAGCTCAGCGCTACCGCGAGTTCAAGCGCCAGTGCTTCATCGGCGGCAGCAAGCGTCACCGCGGTAGGCAGGCCGCGCGCCACGTCGGCTGCGAAGCCGGGCCCCGACAGAATCGCGGCACGCGCCGAAGGCAGCACTTCCTCGATGACTTCGGTGACGAATTTCTTGGTGCCGATCTCGATGCCTTTCGAGCAGGCAATGGCGGGCGTGCGGCCGCGCAGAAACGGGGCGAGCGCGATCGCGGTCTGCCGCAGGGTTTGCGTCGGCGTGACAAGCAGCACCGCATCGGCATCGGCGGCGCGGGACAGATCGGTGGTCGCCTCGACCTTGTCGTCGAGTTCGACGCCCGGCAGATATTTGTCGTTGCGCCGCGTTTTGGTGATCGCGTCGATCAGGGCAGCGTCGCGCCCCTGCAGGATCACGGTGCGGCCGGCCTTGGCTGCGGCATTGGCGAGCGCGGTTCCCCAGGCGCCTGCACCGATGACGCCGATGCGATTCATGCGCCCGGCTTTTCTTCCGCCAGTGCCCAGCGCGCACGCGGCGCGGCGTCGAGCGAATCTTCAAAACCGCGCGCAAGCCGTTCGGCGCCGGCCCAGGCAATCATCGCGCCGTTGTCGGTGCAGAGCGACTGCGGCGGCACGATCAGCGGAGTGGCGAGGTTCGCGGTTTCCTTTTCCAGCATGTGGCGGATCGCGAGATTGGCCGCGACACCGCCGGCAACGACAAAAGCGGTCGGGCGATCCACGGTGTTGCGCAGCTTCATCAGCGCAACGCGCGTGCGGTCGGCGATCACGTCGAGGACCGCGGCCTGGAAGCTCGCGCAGAGATCGTTCACATCCTGCTCCGACAAAGGCGCGATCGCCTCGGCTTCGATGCGCAGTGCGGTCTTCAATCCCGAGAGCGAGAAATTCGGCTCGAGCCGGCCGAACATCGGCCGCGGCAACTCGAAGCGCTTGGGATCGCCTTTCAGGGCGCGCTTCTCGACTTCCGGGCCGCCGGGATAGCCAAGGCCGAGCATCTTGCCGGCCTTGTCGAAGGCTTCGCCGATCGCGTCATCCAGTGTGCCGCCGATCTTGCGATAGCGCCCGACGTCTTCGACCAGCACAAGCTGGGTGTGGCCGCCGGATGCCAGCAACAGAAGATAGGGAAAGTCGACGCGCCCGATCAGCCGCACGCTCAGGGCATGGGCTTCGAGATGGTTGACCGCGACGAATTTCTTTCGGGCGGCGAGCGCGATCGCCTTGGCTTCGGTCAGGCCCACGATCACGCCGCCGATCAGGCCGGGGCCGGCGGCGGCGGCAACCGCGGTGATGTCCGAAAGTCGGACTACAGCGTCGGTCAGGGCCTTCGAGATAACCTGATCGAGCACCTCAACATGGGCGCGGGCGGCGATTTCCGGCACCACGCCGCCGAACTGGCGATGCTCGGCGATCTGCGAATAGACCACGTTCGAGCGGATGATGCCGACGCCGTCGGGGCCGCGCTGCACGACGGCGGCGGCGGTTTCGTCGCAGGTGGTCTCAATGCCAAGAACGAGCATAAGGCCGCAGATAGCAGGATTTCGTGAGGCCGCCCATAGTGCTATCCCGGCCTCGTAAACGGGGCAAAGACAGGCTTCGATGAGCAGAATCCGGATCGGCACCCGCGGCAGCCCGCTGGCGCTCGCCCAGGCGACGGCGGTGCGCGCCGCCATCGCGCAGACGCAGCGGATCGACGCCGACGAAATCGAGATCGTCACGATCAAAACCACCGGCGATCAGGTGGTCGACCGCTCCTTCGCCGAATCCGGCGGAAAAGGCATCTTCACCAAGGAGATCGACGAAGCCTTGCTTTCGGGCCGGGTCGATCTCTCGGTCCATTCGGCAAAGGACGTCCAGACCATCCTGCCCGAAGGGCTCGTGATCGCGGCGGCGCCGCCGCGCGCCGATCCGCGGGACGCATTTCTCAGCACGCGCGCAAAATCGTTCGAAGACCTGCCGCGCGGCGCGACGCTCGGCACGGCTTCGGTTCGGCGGCAGGCGCTGGCGTTGCGCATCCGGCCCGATCTGAAAATTTCGCTGCTGCGCGGCAACGTGCAGACACGCATGAATCGCATGGCGCAGGGCGAGTGCGATGCCACGATCCTCGCTTATGCCGGGCTGCAACGGCTCGGTCTGACGCAGCACGCGACGGCCGTGCTCGATCCGATGCAGTATCCGCCTGCGGTCGCGCAGGGCATCATCGCGATCGAGACGCGAAGCGACGACGAAGCGACCAAGCGCATGCTCGCGCAGATCAGCCATGCGGAGAGTTTCGCCGCACTTGCGGCCGAGCGCGCTTTTCTCACGGCGCTCGACGGCTCCTGCCGCACGCCGATCGCAGGCCACGCACGGATCGAAAACGGCGTGCTGCACTTCGTTGGTCTCGTCATCATGCCGGACGGCAGCGCCTTCGCCGGCGTTTCGCATGAAGGCGATCCGCGCGATGCGGCGCGCATCGGACGTGAAGCGGGCGACGATCTCCTGCAGCGCGCGCCGGCCGGCGCGTTGTCGGCCTAGCGCCGATGCGCGCGCTCATCACCCGGCCGCGCTTCGACGCCGAGCGTAGTGCGGAGAAGCTTCACGCGCGGGGCTGGCATACGCTGATCGATTCGGTGATCGAGATCGAAACGCTCGCGGTGCCGGTGCCCGAAGGCCGCTATGACGCGGTCGTGTTCACGAGCGCAAACGGCGTTCGCGCGGCGACGGCATTCGACGCATTCAGGCGGATCGTGGTTTATGCGGTCGGAACGCGGACGGCGGAAGTCGCGCGGGAATGTGGCTTCGCCAATGTCGGGATTGCCGCGGGCGACGTGAACGCGCTTGGCGACCTGATCGCCGCCGAAATGCCCGCAGGCGCGCGGGTTCTGCATCTGGCCGGCGAAGATCGCGCGGGCGATCTGCCGGCACGGCTCGCGCGAAGCGGCATTCATGTCGAAACCCTCGTGATCTATCGCGCGCGGTCTGCTCTCGCGCTGCATGCCGAAACCATCGACGGCTTTCGCGGCGGCCGGATCGACGCCGTCCTGCATTATTCCGAACGCAGTGCCGCGATTTTCGTCCGGCTCGCCTGTGCGGCCGGCATTGACGAAGACATAAGAAAGACACGGCATCTTTGTCTTTCGGCGGCGGTGGCGGCACCGCTGAAGCTGATCGGTGTCGCGGCCGAGGCGGCGGAAACGCCAGACGAAACGGCATTATTCGCGTTGCTCGGCGATTGAGTATTGGACAAGCCGGTTCGAGACGAGGAAAGTCGAGCCATGACCGACGACATGAAAAGCGAACGCAATTCGATTCCCAAGCTCCGGCCCAAGCGCCAGCCGCAGGTGATCGACGCCGAAGCCCGCGACGTAACCCCGCGCGCGGCCGCAAAGCCCGCGCCGGAAGAACCCGCTGCAGCGAAGCCGCAACCGGAGAAAGCCGAAACCAAAGCCGACGCAGCGGCGGAACCCGTGCGCGAAACGTCTTCGCCTTCGTCGTCGCAGGCTGCCGCTCCCAAGGCGCAGGCCCATCACGCCGCGCTGCCGGCTATTCTGGTCGCCGCCGTTTGCGGCGTCGGCGCGGGACTGATCGGAAGCTGGTTCTTTTCCGCGAGCCCGCCGCCGCCCGCCGATACGTCTTCGGTCAACAATGCCATTGCGCAGCTTTCGTCGCGCCTGAGCCAGCAGGAAACCAAGCAGCCGCCCGCTGCGGTCGATCTCGCGCCGCTGAACGAGCGCAGCGCGAAGCTGGAGACGGCGACCGGTGCGTTGCGCGGCGAAATCGCGGCGCTGAAGAAACTGATCGAATCGCAGCCGAAGATTCCGGCCGGTGCCACGGCCGGCGAAGTCGATGCGGTGAGCCGGCGGCTTGCGCAGATCGAAGAGCGTCTCGTCACGCTTGCGGCCGCGCCAAAGGTAGAGCCGAAAATCGATACGCAGCCCGCCGAAGTGGTTGCGCTCGGCGCGCTGCGCGATGCCATCGCAAGCGGGCGGCCGTTTGCGAACGAACTCGAAGCGGTGCGCGCACTCCTGAAGGAACGCGCGGCGGCGCTGGCACCGCTTGCGCCGTCCGCCAAAGACGGCTTGCCCACGGTTGCAGCACTTGCTTCGCAATTCGGAGAGGCCGCGCGACGCATGCTCAATCCGCCGGCGCCGGAAGGCAGCGGTGTGTTCACGCGACTGTGGAGCAACGCCGGAAAGCTCGTCGATGTGCGTCCGGCCGGCGAACCGCAGGGTAGCGACGCGGCCGCGATCATCGCGCGCATGGATGCGAAGCTCGCGCGCGGCGAACTCGCGGCGGCGCTCGACGATGCGAAAGCCTTGCCGGCGGCAGTACGCGAACTCGGCAAGGACTGGTTTGCGGTAGCGGAACGGCGGCGCGATGCCGACCTGCTGATCCGCAACCAGATCAATGCGGCGCTTGCCGCTATCGCTGCGGAGCGTCCCAGGCCGTGATCCGAATTGTTCTGTTTCTGCTTGGGATCATCGTTCTCGCGCTCGGCGCGGCGTGGATCGTGGAGCGTCCGGGCGAGGTGGTGCTGACCTGGCAGGGCTGGCGCATTGCCACCAGCATGACGGTGGCGCTCTCGGTGCTTGCCGCGCTGCTCGTCGCGGCGATTCTGATCTGGTCCGTGGTGCGCTTCTTCGTGCTCGCACCGCTGAATTTTTCGATGTTCCTGCGTGAGCGCCGCCGCGCCAAAGGCTGGCAGGCACTTTCGCGCGGAATGATCGCGGCGGGCGCCGGCAATCTTTCGCTGGCGCGTAGTTCGGCAAACGAAGCGCAACGCATTCTCGGCCACGAGCCGCTCGCCATGCTGCTCGCGGCACAGGCGGCGCAACTCGATGGCGACGCCGAGCGGGCGGAGGTCGAGTTTCGCGCCATGCTCGCGCAGCCCGATACGCGGCTTCTCGGCCTGCGCGGTCTTTATCTCGAGGCGCGCCGGCGCAACGACCTGGCTGCGGCGCGCGGCGTTGCCGAAGAAGCTTCGAAGTCCGATCAGAGCATTCTCTGGGCTTCGGAAGCCTTGCTCGAATTCCAGAGCCTGAACGGAGAGTGGGACGAAGCGCTCGCCACGATCGAGCGCGAAGCGAGCGCGCGCACGATCGACAAGGTGACGGCGAAGCGCCGCCGCGCGGTACTGCTGACGGCGCAAGCGCTCATGATCGAGCATAACGATGCCGAGAAGGCGCTGGTGCTTGCGCGCGAGGCGGCGAAGCTTGCGCCGTCGCTCGTGCCGGCGGCAGCACTCGCCGGGCGGCTGGAAGCGAAAGACGGTTCGCTCAAGCGCGGCCAGCGCGTGATCGAAAAAGCCTGGGCGGTCGCGCCGCATCCGGAGCTTGCGGAATCGTATGCCGGCCTTCGTGCGGAGGATGCCGCCAAAGAGCGCCTCGAACGCGTCAAGGCGCTGGTGAAAAAGAATCCGGATCATCCCGAAGCGGCGCTCGCGGTTGCGCGCGCGGCAATCGACGCGCAGGACTTTGCCGCGGCCCGCGAAGCGCTGGAGCGTTTCTCCTCCAGTCCCACGCAGGCGATGTGCCTGATGATGGCGGAAATCGAATCGCTCGAGCACGCCGACCACGGCAAGGCGCGGGAATGGACGTCGCGCGCCATGCGCGCGAAGCGCGACCTCGCCTGGGTCGCCGATGGTTACATTTCGGAACGCTGGCTGCCGGCGTCGCCCATCACGGGCCGCCTCGATGCCTTCGAATGGAAGGAGCCGCCGGTCGCCCCGGCCGGACCAATTCTCGAGCATGTCGTGGAGCAGGGCTTCGCGCCGCCCGAGCCGGTCGTGGTGCCTTCGGTCGCGGCGCGGCCCAGCGAGGACATTCTCCTGGTGCCGGAAGACGCGCGGCCCCGGCCGCCGGAGCCGAAGCCCGTGGCGGCACCGGTCATCGCGGAGCCGCCGCTTCCCGACGATCCGGGTCTCGATCCGGAGCAGGACGAGGACGAGAAAGCCGCGAAATCCTCGATCCGGGGCTGGTTCGGCCGTTCTGCTTGAAATGCCGGAGCCTTGCCGGTATCAGGTCGCCATCGCGGGAGCCCGCGCGCCGCAATAGCTCAGCTGGTAGAGCACGTCATTCGTAATGACGGGGTC
>JAEZFA010000186.1 GCA_023417665.1 Pseudomonadota bacterium
GGCGGCGAGATCGCGCTCTCCAGCGCGGTCGGCGGCGGCACCGAATTCCGCTTCTCGGTCGCCCTGCCCGCGCTCGACAATGAAGCGACCGCACTCGCCGATTTCTCCGGCCACGACATTCTGGTGCTGTCGCCCTCGCCGGTGATCGGCCCGCTGCTCGGCAAGCAACTCGAACAATGGCGCGCGCGCGTCGCCGTCGCCGACAGCCGCTCGCTTGCCGAAACGCTGTTGCCGGAGCGGCACTGGAGCCACTGCATCATCGACCGCGCGTTCGGCCACGAGGAGACGCTCGCGCTGTTCGAGGCTGCCCGGCACAACGCCGCGCATTGCCATGTGCTGCTCACGCCGGCGGAGCGGCGCGAATTGCCGCTGATGACCGCGCAGGGACTTGCGAGCTACCTCATCAAGCCGGTGCGGGCGCGTTCGCTTGCGCTGCGGCTGATAGATCCGATGGCGGATTTCGCCGCCGCCGAATCCGAACCGCAGCGCGCGGAAACCACCGCTTCCGGCGACGGGCTTTCAGTGCTCGTGGCCGAGGACAACGACATCAACGCATTGCTCGTGCAGGCGCTGCTCGCGCGCATGGGCCATCGGGTAACGGTGGTGGCGGACGGGGCGGTTGCGGTGAATGCCGTCGCCAGCGCCCACACCATGGGCGCGCCCTACGACATCGTGCTGATGGACCTGCACCTGCCGGGCATGGACGGCCTCGAAGCGACCCGCCGCATCCGGGCGCTCGGCGGCAATGCAGGCTCGATTCCGGTGATCGCGCTCACGGCCAATGCCTTCAGCGAGGATCGCGCCAACTGCCTGGCCGCCGGCATGAACGGCTTTATGGTCAAGCCGGTCGACCGGCAGCGCCTGGAACGGGCGCTCGCGGAGGCCCGTAACGGTACTGGCGCCAAGACCGTGGAAAGCGCCGCCTGACCGAATTCGGCGTATATCCAACGGGTTAGCCGCTTCGGCCTCCGCCGCAGCGTTGTCACAAACCCGTTCAATACCTATGTTCTAGAAGCCAGACGGACCGCCGAATCGACCCGGCGAAGAACTCCGCGTCCCTCGGGGAACCGCTACGCCATGAATCATCTCGTGACCCGCGGCAAGGTTGCCAACCTTCTGCCGAACCTGCGCGCCTATAGCGGCCTCAGGCTTCCGGCGGCCATGAGCGGCTTTGCCCACACGCTGGGCCAGTCCGGCTCGCTGGAGGTTAGGCTCGCGAACCGGGCGCATGAAGTGCGCAGCGCGCAGCGGCTCCGCTACAACGTGTTCTACAAGGAAATGTCCGCGATCCCGGCGGCGGCGACCCTGCTTGCGCGGCGCGACGTCGATGCCTTCGACACCATTTGCGACCATCTCAATGTCGTCGATCACGACTGGCCGCGTCTCGTGTTCGGCTTCAACCGGCCGCGCGTGGTCGGCACCTATCGCCTGCTGCGGCAGGAAATCGCCGAACGGCATGGCGGCTTCTACACGCAATCGGAATTCGATGTCGGATCGCTGCTGGTGCGCCATTCGCGCCTGCGCTTTCTCGAGCTCGGCCGCTCCTGCGTGCTGCCGCCCTACCGCAACAAGCGCACGGTCGAACTTCTGTGGCACGGCATTTCCAACTATGTCGCGCAGCACCGCGTCGACGTGCTGATCGGCTGCGCGAGCCTGGAAGGCACGAACCCCGAGCGGCTCGCGACCCAGCTTTCCTTCCTGCATCACTTCGCGCGCGCGCCGGAGCAATGGCATGCCGCCGCGCTGCCGTCGCGCCATGTCGAAATGAACCGCATGCCGAAGGAAGCGATCGACGCCAGGGCGGCGTTGCGCGAGCTGCCGCCGCTGATCAAGGGCTATCTGCGGCTTGGTGCCTATATCGGCAACGGTGCGGTGATCGACCACCAGTTCGGCACCACCGACGTGCTGGTGGTGCTGCCGATGCAGAACGTAACGGCGCGCTATCGCGACCGCTTCGCGGCCGACGAGCAGAAGCTCGCGGCCTGATTTCTTTCGCCTAGAGTTTTCGCAGCGCCACCGACTCGATGTGGTGATCCGCACCCTTGCGCAGGATCAGGCTCGCGCGCTGCCGCGTCGGCAGGATGTTCTCGCGCAGGTTCGCAAGGTTGATGCGCGACCAGATCGAACGCGCGATGTCCTGCGCCTCCGCGTCGGTCACCTGCGAATAGCGATGAAAGTAGGAAAGCGGATCGCGGAAGGCGGTCGAGCGCAGCGCGCGGAAACGCTGCACATACCAGGACTCCAGCACGCTTACCTCGGCGTCGATATAGACCGAGAAATCGAAGAAGTCGGACACATAGGGAATTGCCTTGCCGTCTTTCGGCGGACGGCCGGTCTGCAGGACATTGAGCCCCTCGACGATTAGGATGTCTGGCTGATCGACCTCGATCGATTCACCCGGAATCACGTCATAGGAGACGTGGCTGTAGACCGGCGCTTTCACCTTGCGCTGTCCCGCCTTCACGTCGTTCAGGAAGCGCAGGAGCGCGGGCAGGTCGTAGCTTTCCGGAAAGCCCTTCTTCTCCATCAGCTTTTCGCGCTCGAGCACCGCGTTCGGAAACAGGAAGCCGTCGGTGGTGACGAGCTCGACCTTGGGCGTGTGCGGCCAGCGCGCAAGCAGCGCCTGCAACACGCGCGCCGTGGTGGACTTGCCAACCGCAACCGAGCCCGCGACGCCGATGATGTAGGGCATCTTTCCGTCGTCGACGCCCAGGAATTTCTGCATGCCGCGGAACAGATCCTGCGCCGCCTCGACATAGAAGGCGAGCAGACGCGAGATCGGAAGATAGATCTGCTCGACCTCCATCATCGACAGCTTGTCGTTGAGTGCCTGCAGATGAACGATCTCGCTCTGGGTCAGCGTCATCGGCGTGTTTTCGCGCCGCGCGGCCCACTCCTCGCGCGAGAACACGCGATAGGGAGAGATGTCGTCTTCGATGCGCTGTTCCATGGCGGCGCCGCCCTTACGCTCTAGCCGTTACAAAACTTCACTTGGGACGCGAGGCTTTTTCCTCGAGACCCGACTGCGCCGTGCGCCGCTCCAGCTCGGCATAGACGTCCGGGAGGGAAACGCCCCGGGCCTTCAGCACGACCAGGAGATGATAAAGCAGATCGGCGCTTTCGGCGACGACCTGTTCTTTGGTCCCGGCGGTCGCGGCGATGATGGTTTCGGTCGCTTCTTCGCCGAGCTTTTTCACGCATTTTTCAATGCCGGCATCGAGCAGCTTGCGCGTATAGGACCGGTCCGCGCTTTCGGAGGCGCGGGCGGCAATGATTCCGGCAAGGTCTTCAAGCGTGAACTGTGCCATGGCGCGGCTTTATCAGGCGTCCAGCCGCACGGGAAGCCCGGCGCGCGCCATGTGCTCCTTGGCCTGCCTTATGGTGAATTCACCGAAGTGGAAGATCGAAGCGGCAAGTGCCGCAGTCGCGTGGCCGTCGCGGATGCCCTCGACCAGATGATCGAGATTGCCGACGCCGCCGGACGCGATCACCGGCACCGGAACGGCATCGGCGATCGCGCGCGTCAGCGCCACGTCGTAGCCGATCTTGGTGCCGTCGCGGTCCATCGAGGTCAGGAGAATTTCTCCGGCGCCGAGTGCGACGACCTCGCGCGCATAGTCGACCGCATCGAGGCCGGTGGGCTTGCGGCCGCCATGGGTGAAGATCTCCCAGCGCAGCGGCTCGCCTTCGCCGGAGACTTTCTTCGCGTCGATCGCGACCACGACGCATTGCTCGCCGAATTTCTCTGCGGCTTCGCCGACGAAGGCACGGCGGTTCACCGCGGCGGTATTGATCGAAACCTTGTCGGCGCCGGAGGCAAGCAACACGCGCACGTCTTCGAC
>JAEZFA010000241.1 GCA_023417665.1 Pseudomonadota bacterium
AGGATGATCCGCGCAACCCGGCCACGATCGCGGACAACGTCGGCGACAACGTCGGCGATTGCGCCGGCATGGCGGCCGATCTGTTCGAGACCTATGCGGTGACGGTGGTTGCGACCATGGTGCTGGCTGCGATCTTCTTCGCAGGCTCGCCGTTGTTCGGCTCGCTCCTGATCTATCCGCTCGCGATCTGCGGCATCTGCATCATCACCTCGATCATCGGTACCTTCTTCGTGAAGCTGCCGGCGAACGAGTCGATCATGGGTGCGCTTTACCGCGGGTTCATCGCCTCGGCGGTGCTCTCGATCCCGGCGCTCGCGCTGGTCACGCACTTCCTGCTCGGCTGGAACACGCCGATCACGGCACAGGGTATCACCTTCACTGGCACCTCGCTGTTCTGGTGCGGTGTTGCGGGTCTTGTCGTCACCGGCCTGATCGTCTGGGTCACCGAGTACTACACCGGCACCGACTATCGCCCGGTGAAGTCGATTGCGCAGTCGTCGGTGACCGGTCACGGCACCAACATCATCCAGGGCCTTGCGGTCTCGATGGAAGCGACGGCGCTGCCGGCGATCATCATCATCGGCGGCATCCTGGTGACGTACTGGCTCGCGGGCCTGTTCGGCATCGCGATCGCGGTGACTGCGATGCTGGCGCTTGCCGGCATGGTGGTGGCGCTCGACGCCTTCGGTCCGGTCACGGACAACGCCGGCGGCATCGCCGAAATGTCGGGGCTACCGAAGGACGTCCGCAAGGCGACCGACGCGCTCGACGCGGTGGGTAACACCACCAAGGCGATCACCAAGGGGTATGCGATCGGTTCGGCGGGCCTCGGCGCGCTGGTGCTGTTCGCGGCCTATACCTCGGACCTCAACTACTTCGTCTCGAACGCCGCGCAGTTCAAATACTTCGCGGGCGTGAAGGTCGATTTCTCGCTCTCGAACCCCTATGTCGTGGTCGGCCTCCTGTTCGGCGGTCTGCTGCCGTACCTGTTCGGCGCGATGGGCATGATGGCCGTCGGCCGTGCTGCAGGTTCGATCGTCGAAGAGGTTCGCCGTCAGTTCCGCGAGAAGCCGGGCATCATGCAGGGCACCGACAAGCCGGACTACGGCAAGGCGGTCGACCTGCTTACCCGCGCGGCGATCAAGGAAATGATCATCCCGTCGCTGCTGCCGGTGCTTTCGCCGATCGTCGCCTACTTCGCGATCTACTACATCGCAGGCGGCGGCGCGGCCGGTAAGGCTGCGGGCTTCGCGGCCCTCGGCGCGATGCTGCTCGGCGTCATCGTCACGGGTCTCTTCGTCGCGATTTCCATGACCGCCGGTGGCGGTGCGTGGGACAATGCGAAGAAGTACATCGAAGACGGTCACTTCGGCGGCAAGGGCTCCGAGCCGCACAAGGCGTCCGTCACGGGCGACACGGTCGGCGATCCCTACAAGGATACGGCCGGTCCGGCAGTGAACCCGATGATCAAGATCACGAACATCGTGGCGCTGCTCTTGCTCGCGATCCTCGCGCACTAAGCTTCGCGCGATACAGAACGAAAAAGCCCGCGGGGAGCGATCTCCGCGGGCTTTTCCTTTGTCTCGTACCGGCTAGCGCGCTAGTTGCTGGCGCCGAACGGATTGATGTTGCCGACATTCTTCAGGATGTTGCCGACCAGCGAGATATCGGCGCCGCCGGCCATCGTCGTGCGGCTGATGAAGTCGAAGATCTTGCCGTCCTGCAGGCCGTAATTCGCGATGCGCGTCACGCGGCGGTCGGGGCTGAAATAGACCACGAGCACGCGCTGATCGATGACCTCCGGTCGGAGAAACGCGGTCTGCTGGGTTTTCTGCGAGATGTAATAGAATGCCTCGCCCGAAACCGTGGCGACGGTGGAGGGGGTGCCGAGCACCAGGAGCACCTGCTCCTGGCTTGCGCCGATCGGAACCTGCTGGAGCGCGTTCTCGTCCAGCACATAGCCGCGGTTATAGGTTGTCGTGATACCGCTGATGGGCACATTGGCGCCGCTGCAGGCGGCAAGCATCACGCAGGACAAGAGGACCGCGGCCGTCGCGGCGCGATGATAGATTCTGGTCTGCGGCAGCCGTACAAGCATTATGGTTAATTGCCGGATTGACTTGTCATGGCCCCGCGACTACCCCGCGCGGCTACGAAACGCAAATGAGCCCGGCCGATGTTCCTGTTCAAGAAGCGCGACAGCGCGCGTAAAAAGACCATTGAACGGCTCTATGGCGCGATCGTGGCGCAGGCCCGGACGCCGGCTTTCTACCTCCATTTCGGCGTCCCCGACACGGTGGAAGGGCGCTTCGACCTCCTCGTGCTGCATCTGCATCTGGTGAATGCGCGGCTCGCGGAAGCGGGCGACGCAGGCGTCACGCTCGGGCAGGAGATGCTCGATCATTTCTTCGAAGACATGGATGGCAGCCTGCGCGAGATCGGCATCGGGGACCTTTCGGTACCGAAGAAGATGCGGACGCTTGCCGAGGCCTATCTCGGGCGCTCGGCGTCCTACGGCGCTGCAATCGAAAGCGGCGACGATGCCGCACTCGCCGGTGCCATTGCGCGCAATATCGTCGGCCGTGCCGATGCACCGGAGGCTGCTGCATTGGCTGCTTATGCGCGTGAAGCCGCTGCAATGCTGGCGCGGCAGGATGCCGATGCGCTGCTCTCCGCCGAAATCCTCTTTCCAGCCATCGCAAAGGCCGCTCATGCAGGATGATCTGCCCTGGTCCTATCCGATCGAGCTCGCCGCCGTGCCGCAGGAAGGCGCGAAGTTCGAACTCGTCCCCGATGCCGAAACGCGTCGGCGCCTTGCCGAAGTTGCGAACGTGATCTCGATTCCGGCGCTCGCCGTTTCGCTCGAAGTGCGGCCGGTAGGCGCCAAGGGCGCCGACGTGGAGGGGGCGCTCAAGGGGCTCGTCCGGCAGACCTGCGTCGTCAGCCTCGAGGAGTTCGACAACGAGATCGCCGAAACTATTTCCGTCGATTATGCGGTCGACCCCGAGGGCAGCGCCGGTTCGGAGGACGACGAGGAAGTGATCGAGGACATTCCGGACCCGATCATCGACGGCAAAATCGATCTCGGCGCGCTCGCAACCGAGTTTATGATCCTTGCAATCGATCCCTATCCACGGAAGCCGGGCGTTACTTTCGCGCCGCCCGCCGGAACCGAGCCCGTGCCCGAACCCCGCAGAAGTCCATTCGAACAGCTATCGGGCCTGAAAGGCCGGCTCAAGAAAGACAATTAAACAATTGATTTTGTTATATTCTTTCGGCTGCGGTTGAACCGCGAAGCCGAACCGCTATTGTCGCGCCCGCCGGAGCGGGGCCGGCCAGATTCCCTTTAAAAAGTCCGGCTGAGCCCGACAGCACGCTGCGAATTCAATGTCCAGAACCGTCCGCATCGCGATCGACGTCATGGGAGGGGACAATGGTCCCGCGATCACGGTGCCCGGTGCCGAGATTGCAGCCTTGCGCCGCCCGGACACCGAATACCTTCTGTTCGGCGACGAGAAGCAGATCGCGCCGGTGCTGGAAAAGCAGAACCGGATAAAAGCGGCCAAAGTCGTTCACACCGATGTTGCCGTCCGCATGGACGACAAGCCGAGCCAGGCCTTGCGCAAGGGCCGCAAGGTTTCCTCGATGTGGCTTGCGATCGACGCGGTGAAGAAAGGCGAGGCGGACGTCGCGATTTCCGCGGGCAATACCGGCGCGCTGATGGCGATGAGCCTGTTCTGCCTGAAGCCGCTCGAGGGCATCGACCGTCCCGCGATTGCCGCGATCTGGCCGACCATCCGCGGCGAAAGCATCGTGCTCGACGTGGGTGCTTCCATCGGGGCCGACGCCAAGCAGCTCGTGGACAATGCCGTGATGGGTGCGGCCATGGCGCGCGTGCTGTTTGATCTCGAGCGGCCTTCGGTCGGTCTTCTGAACGTCGGCGTCGAGGAAATGAAGGGCGTCGAAGCGGTGCGCGAGGCCGGACAGATCATCCGCGAACTCAATCCGCCCGGTTTCGACTATCGCGGCTTCGTGGAAGGCGACGATATTTCCAAGGGCTCGGTCGATGTCATCGTCACCGAAGGCTTCTCCGGCAATATTGCGCTGAAGACCGCGGAGGGAACCGCGCGGCAGATCGGCGAATATCTGCGTTCGGCAATGAGCCGGACGCTGAGCGCGAAGCTCGGCTATCTGCTTGCGCGCGGTGCGTTCCGGGTGCTGCGCGAGAAGATGGATCCGCGACGGATGAACGGCGGCCTGTTCCTCGGGCTCAACGGGCTCGTGGTAAAAAGTCATGGCGGAACCGACGCGGAAGGCTTCGCGTCCGCGATCGAAATCGGCTACGACGTGGTCAGGCATAATCTCATCAAAGGAATAGCCGACGGCCTGCAGCGCCAAGTGCCTGCGGTGGCAGAATCGGCTGAGGAAATGCAGCAGTGACAGTGTTTCGTTCGGTCGTGCGCGGGATCGGCTCCTATCTTCCTGCGCGGACCCTGACCAATGCCGAACTCGCCCAGATGGTGGATACCTCCGACGAATGGATCGTGCAGCGCACGGGCATTCGCGAGCGCCACATCGCAGCGCAGGACGAAAAGACTTCCGACCTCGCGGTCGCGGCGGCGAAAGCTGCACTCGCCAATGCCGGCATGACGGCCGCCGATATCGACCTTGTAGTCGTTGCGACCTCCACGCCCGATCTCACCTTTCCGGCGACTGCAACGACGGTGCAGGCGGAACTCGGGATTACGCGGGGCGCGGCGTTCGATCTGCAGGCGGTCTGTTCCGGCTTCGTCTATGCCATGGCGACGACGGACCAGTATCTGCGCTCGGGGGATTTTAAATGCGCGCTGGTGATCGGTGCGGAGACGTTCTCACGCATCCTCGACTGGACTGATCGCACTACCTGCGTGCTGTTTGGTGACGGTGCGGGGGCGGTGGTGCTGGAGCGCAGCGAGCAGCCGGGCACGCGCGAAGACCGCGGTATCCTGATCTCCAAGCTGCGTTCCGACGGCCGCCACAAGACCAAGCTCTATGTCGATGGCGGGCCGGGCTCGACCGGAACGGTCGGCCATCTTCGCATGGAAGGTAAGGAAGTATTCCGCCACGCGGTTGGCATGATCACCGATGTGATCGAGGAAGCCTATGGTGCGACCGGCTACAGCTCCGAAGACATCGACTGGTTCGTCCCGCATCAGGCCAATCTGCGCATCATCGACGGCAGCGCCCGGAAGCTGAAAATTGCTCCAGAGAAGGTCGTTGTGACCGTCGACAAGCATGGAAACACGTCCGCGGCGTCGATTCCGCTCGCACTTTCGGCTGCGGTGAGCGACGGACGCATCAAAACGGGCGATCTTGTCCTGCTCGAAGCGATGGGCGGTGGCTTTACCTGGGGCGCTACCCTGTTGCGCTGGTAATACAGTCGGCGACAGATTTATGGCTGACCGGTTGACCCGGGCGGAAGTGCGAAATAACGTCGCTTTATCAGTACGATAGAAGTTGAACCGCGGGGGCGGCCATGAGCGGGAAGACCATTACGCGCGCTGACCTGAGTGAAGTCGTTTATCAAAAGGTCGGGCTGTCGCGTACGGAGTCAGCGGCACTTGTAGAGCTGGTTCTGACAGAACTCGCGGATTCGCTGGCGCGCGGCGAAAACGTGAAACTCTCCTCCTTCGGCTCGTTCATCGTCCGCCAGAAGGGCGAGCGGGTCGGCCGGAATCCCAAGACGGGAGAGGAGGTTCCAATCGAGCCTCGCAGGGTGATGGTTTTCAAACCATCGAATATTCTTAAGCAGCGAATCAACGGGCGGAACGGCAGCGAGAAAACGAGCTGACCGCCTGACGCGGGCTGTCAGAGGCAGGTGTAGTGGAAAAAGGTCCGGACGCATTCCGCACCATCAGCGAGGTCGCCGACGATCTCGATCTGCCCCAGCATGTGCTGCGCTTCTGGGAAACGCGCTTCGCGCAGATCAAGCCGATGAAGCGCGGCGGTGGCCGCCGCTATTATCGTCCTGACGATGTCGATCTGTTGCGCGGCATCCGCCATCTGCTTTACGGCGAGGGCTACACCATTCGCGGCGTTCAGCAGATCCTGAAAGATCAGGGCCTGCGTTACGTCCAGACCGTCGGCCGCTCGACCGAAACCGATCCGACGCGGCTGCGCGACGTGGATTTCTCCGAAGACGCAATGGAAGAGAGCGTCAGCGCGTCCGCGGTAGCGCGCGGCGGCGTTGTCAGCTTCGTGCCGTCCTCCCGGCCGCGAGTGGAGCCGGAAATGCCGCGGACGCTTGCGCCGAAAATTGTTGAAGTCGCGCGGCCGCAACCCGTTCCGCCACCGCAACCACAGCAGATGCCGCAGCAGCATCCGCAGGCGCCGGAGGAGTACGAAGACGAAGGACCGGCAATTCCGTTCCGCCGTTTTGCGCCCGTACCCGATGCGGAGGAGCCACGCGTTACGCCGCGGCAGTCTGCGGACGACCGGGCTTACGAGTCCCGCGTCGCGCAGGACGAACGCTACGCACGGCGTGGCGTACAGGAAGACGCCTACGAGCCGCGCGTTGCGCACGAGCCGCGTGTGCTGCCCGAGGAACGCTACGAGCCGAGGGGTCAGCAGGAAGAACGCTACGAACCGCGCGCCGCCGCACCGCAGATGCGGGTACCACAACCTCGCGCGCCGATTGCCGAACCTCCCGGCAGCGTGCGGCTGTCCTCTGAGGCCGTGCGGCTTCTGAAAGCGACGCTCTACGAGCTTGGAGAATGCCGCCGCATGCTGGACG
>JAEZFA010000260.1 GCA_023417665.1 Pseudomonadota bacterium
TTGAGGGTCTTTCTGAAGTCCTTCCAGGACATTGGCCTGCACACGGCAGACCGGTCACCACCATTCGTGCGTATGCACGACGATGGGTGCGTTGGATTTCAGCAGCGCCTCGAACTTCGCCTTGTCGAAGCTGACGAAATCCGCGAACGCATTTCCGCCAAGCGCAACGAGGGCGAAGACGGCAATCAACAGTCGGCGCATTCTCATGTTCTCCGCTTCAAGACACGGCCGCGGCAAGCGTCTGCTCGATGCGGGCCGGGTCGGTTTCGTAGGACAGGCGCGCGATCTCCTTGCCGCCCTTGAAGACGATGATAGTCGATTGCCGGATCACGCGGTAATCGGTCAGGAACTGCTTATCCCGGTCGAAATTGACGCGGACCGCGCGCACGTTCCGGTAGGCCGGCATGGCCAGGACGCGCTCGATCACCGGCATCTGCGCCTTGCATACGGCGCACCAGTCGGCATGGACATGGACGACGACCGGCGCCGGGCCGGAAAGCAGCTTCGTAAAGCCGTCTGCGCGATATTCGGTAAACGGCCTTGCGAAAGCAATTCCGCCTCCGAGCGGCGCGGCGGCCACGCCGAAGAGCAGGGCTGCGAAACGCCTGCGGGTCAGTTCATACTTCATGCCAAGGCTCCGGACGGCGAAAGGCTGTTCCTCGATAGCGCCGGAATCCCGATTGTCACAGCCGACGCGGCGGCCTTCACGATCACAAAGCCGCGAGGCGCAAGTGCTTTCGTGGTTAGCGATCGCTTACTGATTTTCTCCAATTTTATCTGCAGTCGTAACGGGATACTACCGGCTTGCCGCTATGAAGGAGCGCTGGAAACGGACAAAAACAAAAAGAAAGAAGGGGCGGACGTGTTCGCCAGGCTGCGCAACAAGATCTGGACCTTCGAGGACCGGCTGTCGGTCCGCGAGCAGATTGCGCTCGCAACGGTCGCGCTATGCCTTCTGATTTCGTTCGTTATTGCGTTCGGCGCAGCTTATGTCGCCCGTCAGGAAGCGATACGGCTGATCGGCCGCGAGATGGTGCAGATCTCCGAAACCGCGGCCGACCGCATGGACCGCCATTTCCAGAACGTCTACCACCGCGTCCGCTCCTACACCTATTTCGACAATGTCCGCTCCGCCGCCTCGGGAGATCCGAAACAGCTCCGCTCCAGTTTCGACCGGCTGAACGCGAGCTTTCCCGACTTCACTTGGCTTGCTTTCGTGACCAAGGACGGGGTCGTCGCCGCTGCATCCGACGGGCAGCGCGAAGACGAGGTGGTCGCAAAGGAACCCTGGTTCGTAAGGGGCCTGCAAGGTCCTGCGATCCACGAAGAACCGGATTTTGCAGGGCTCGAACAGGCAGTCCGCGCCGGCAATGATACGCCGGTGGCTTTCGTGAAGTTCTCGTTCCCCGTCTACAATTACGACAACGAGCTTGCCGGCGTTCTGGTCGCAACCGTCCATTGGCGCGAGATCGAGGATATCCGCCATGCGATGGAGCAGAACGGCGACGAACTTATCGTCGTCACGAAAGCCGGAAAGGTGCTGCTCGGCTCGAAGGGTCTTCGCGCGAACTATCGCGTCGACGAAGTCGAGAAACTCAACCGCGACAAGCACGGCGTTCTCACCGACGGCGAAGCGCAGATGCTCTCCGGCTATTCGGTGCTCGACGGCCATCGCGACTATCCCGGGACCGGCTGGGGCATCATTGCGCGCCGCAATACGGCGGTCGCCTTCGCCGCGGCACAGCGCATGTTCTGGACCATCGTCGGCTTCGGTACCGTGGTTGCGATTTTCGGCATCATCGTTGCCGGCATGATCGCGAACCGCGTGTCTCGCCCCATCCGCGAACTGACCTCCGCCGCCGACAGGATCGGCCGCGACAACGGCGTGACGAGCCTGCCGCGGCTGCGCGGCTCGTCGGAGGTGATCCATCTTTCCACTTCGCTGCGCTCGCTGATGTTGCGCCTCGGCTTCGTCGAGCGATTGACCCAGGCGGCGGAAGCGAAAGCCGCGGAAGAGGCCAAGCGCTTTGCCGATGATATCGCGAGCCTGCGCAAGCTTGCGGAAACCGATCCGCTCACCAACCTAATGAACCGCCGCGCCTTCATGGCCACGGGCGCCGATGCCATGCGCTATTATCAGCGCTACGGCCGCCCGATCGCGACGCTCGTCGTCGACATCGATCACTTCAAGCGCTTCAACGACGACTATGGCCACGCCGCGGGCGACGCCGTGATCCGCCGGACCGGCGAACTGATCGCCCAGACCTTGCGCGAAACCGACAAGGTCGCCCGCTTCGGCGGCGAGGAATTCGTCGTGCTCCTGCGCGAAGTGAACGAGCACGAGGCCCACGAACTGGCCGAGCGCATCCGCCTCATCGTCGAGGAGAGCCGCACCTCGTTCGACGGCAAGGAGCTTGCGGTCACCGTCAGCATCGGCTGCGCCGCCATCACCGGTCACGACCGCGATGTCGAAGAATTGATCGAGCGGGCCGATCGAGCGCTTTATGCGGCAAAAGCCGCGGGCCGCAACTGCATCCGGCTCGCTCCGGTCCCGCAGAGCCGCAATACGCGGGCGGCCTGAGGTCCCCCGCACTCGCACTTTTGCTCGAATCTGCGCTAGGCTCGCCCGCAGGCAATTCGCCCGAGGGAGTTCTCTATGTCTACCGGCTTACTGGTCACGCTCGGCATCGTTGGCGTGCTCGTCCTCTATGTCATATTCGTTTACAACGGGCTGGTCGCGCTGCGTCAGCGCGCCAATCAGGCTTATGCCGACGTCGATGTGCAGCTCAAGCAGCGGCACGATCTCGTACCCAATCTGGTCGAGACGGTGAAAGGCTATGCCACCCACGAGCGTGGCACGCTCGAAGCCGTCATTCAGGCCAGAAATCAGGCAATCGCCGCCAAGGGCCCCGCGCAGGCGGCGCAGGCGGAGAACATGCTGACCAAGGCGCTTGGCGGCCTGTTCGCGCTTGCCGAGGCTTATCCCGACCTCAAGGCCAACACGAATTTCCAGCAGTTGCAGACCGAGCTTTCCGACATCGAAAACAAGCTCGCCGCGGCACGCCGCTTCTTCAACAACGCGGTGCAGGAATACAACACGGCGATCGAACAGCTGCCGGCGGCACTCTTTGCCGGCGCGCTCGGCTTCCGCCCGCGTGAATTCTTCGATGTGGGCGATGCGCGTCCGCAACTCGAAACCGCGCCGAACGTGAAGTTCTGATCGCAGCGCCGACCTCGGCAGGGCAGTCCGTCCCGTTCTCGTCCCAGTCAGGAT
>JAEZFA010000194.1 GCA_023417665.1 Pseudomonadota bacterium
ACCATGACGCGCAAGCCGTTCTCGAGTTTCGCGGGCTTGTAGGACGATGCAGCAGTCTGTCCCTTCACGACCGGATCGGCCTCGACGATTTCGAGCGTGACGTAATCCGGCAGGCGAATGCCGATCGCGCGCTCGTCGTGCATCTCCAGCGTGACCTGCATGCCGTCCTGCAGGAACAGCGCGCGCTCGCCGACGAATTCTTCCGAGAGCTGAATCTGGTCGTAGGTATCGGTATCCATGAAGACGAGGCTTTCGCCTTCCTTGTAGAGATACTGGAAATCTTTTTGCTCAAGGCGCGTGCGCTCGACCTTCTCGTCGGAGCCGAAGCGGTTGTTGAGCTTGCGGCCGTCGATCAGGTTCTTCAGTTCGACCTGATTGTAGGCCGGACCCTTGCCCGGCTTGACCGCCATGGTCTTCACCGCAGCCCAGAGCGAGTTCTGATACTCGATCACCATGCCGGGGCGGATTTCGTTGCCGTTGATTTTCATGGAATACCTTTGGAAAAGCAGGCGCTCCACTGCCGTGCGGGGACAGTTCCGTCAAGGGATTTCACGAAGCGATGGCCCCGGAGGGGCGCAAGATCAGGTGTTCGGCGGGGCCTTGTTCTGCAGCCAGGCCTTCACGATTCCCTCGGCCTTTTTCTTGTCTTCCGCGCTCAGGCTGCCGAAGACATCGTCCAGCATGGGGTCGGAGACGTTCTGCATCCGCGCCATCAGATGCCATGCCATGGCCTCGACGGTGTTCTTCTCGATGCCGCGGCCGGCATGCAGCAGGCGGGCGAGCCGGTTCTGCGCGACTGGATTACCCTTCAGTGCCGCGCGGCGCATGGCAAGCGCGGCGTTGGTTTCATCCTTCTCGACGCCCTTGCCGTTGAACAGTGCGATCGCAAGTTCGACGGTGGCGGGAACATGATCGAGCCGGGATGCGCGGCGAAGCCACTTGACCGACTCCTTCAAATCCTGCGGCACGCCCTGACCTTCCTGATAGAAGATCGCGAGCGCGTGCTGCGCGTCGGCAATGTCCTTGTCGGCGGCGACGCGCATGAGCTTCGCGGCTTCCGCGAAGTCCTGCTTGAAGACCTGTCCTTCGAGATAGAGCAGCGCGAGATTATAGGCGGCCGCCGGGTGGCCCTTGTCGGCGGCAATGCGGAAGAGCTTCGCGGCCTCGTCCTTGCTGCGCGCGACAGTGACGCCCTGCAGGTGCATCATGCCCAACGCGAATGTCGCGTAGATGTCGCCAGCGTCCGACGCGCGCTTGTACCAGTCAAAAGATTTTTTCGGATCGGCGGGCACGCCGACGCCTTCGCCATAGAGTTCGCCGAGCAGCGTCATCGCGCGGGTGTCGTTGTTCTTCTCGGCGCGCAGTTCTGCGAGCCTGACCGCTTCGAGAAAGGCGCCGCGCTGATAGGCGGCGAAAGGCGCGTTGGCGTCGTCGGCCGCGGCGGCATCACTCGTGGGATTTGCCGAGGCAGGCACCGATATCGTTTTCACCTTCACCCGCGGCGC
Organism: Pseudomonadota bacterium; assembly: GCA_023417665.1. Lineage (GTDB taxonomy): Bacteria > Pseudomonadota > Alphaproteobacteria > Rhizobiales > Xanthobacteraceae. The sequence goes on from JAEZFA010000194.1 coordinate 1,506, forward strand.
GTTCTCCGCAGGGGCGGCAGTCTGCGCTTTGGGTAGGAACACCTCGTCGGCCGCGTGTGCCGCGAAGCCGGGTGCGAGCGCGAAAGCGCAGGCGAACAGCGCGAGCCGCTTCATTCCGCGGGCTCGGGTTGAGGCTGCCGCAACAGGTCGCTCGCCTTCTCGACCGCTTCGGTTGCCTTGGCGCCGGCATTCCAGAGCGCGTCGCCGAGCGCAACAAAATCGGCACGCGCATCGGCAAGCTCGGCTACTTCATCGAGCGAGCCGGCATAGCCGACGCAAGGGATCTGGAAAATTTCCGCCCACCAGGACACGCGCTCGACCAGCGCGGAAAAACCCGGACGCTTGCCGTCGGCGTCGGGTTCTCCGAACATGACGTAATCGACGCCGGATTCGGCCGCGACCATGGCGTCGTGGCGCGAGTGCAGTCCGGCAATGCCGGAGAGGCGGCCGGCGGCAAGCTTGGTGCGCGTGGTCTGCAATTCGTCGAGTGTCGTGAAATGCGCGCCATCCGCGCCGGCTGCTTCGACGAGCGAGGGGCGGTTCGCGAGCAGCAGCACCGCACCCGTGCCTTCGAGGTGAGAGGCGACAATCCGGATTTCGGACAAGGCCTTCACTTCGTCGCTGCCTGCAAGATCGAGCACGACCGCGGCGACGTCGCCGACGCGGCACGCCGCTTCGAGCAGCGGTGCGAATGAAACCGCATCTTCAAGCGGCGGCGTCATCAAAAGCAGACGCGTGGAATTCTTGACTGCGTCGGTCACGCGGGAAGCTCCATTCGTGGCGACCGTTGCGCAACAAGCCGGGCAAAATATGGCCCGGCGAATCACTAAAGCCTGAATGTAACCGAGCCCAAAAAGATTGCACCGCGGCTTTGCGGGCCGCGGTGCCTATATTTCCCGTTTTCGCCGTGTCAGGCCGCTTTCTTCTCCTGATCGGAGGACCAGCGACCGAGCGACGCAAGGCCGTTCATCTTTGCGCGGTGCGCAAACGCCGCCTGGGCGGCCGTTACATTTGCAGCCTTGCCGCTCCAGGCCTTTTGCGGTGCGGCCTGCAACGCGCGGCCGTAAGAGAAGGTGAGCTTCCAGGGCAGATTGCCGATCTTGTTCATGGCATCGAGGTGCGCGGTCGCTTCTTCGTCCGACTGTCCGCCGGACAGGAAAGCGATGCCCGGCACCGCGCCCGGCACGCAGGCCTTGAGCAGCTTCACGGTCTTCTCCGCGACTTCCTCGACGCCCGCGCGCTTCGCAGCCTTCTTGCCGGAGATCGCCATGTTGGGTTTCAGCACGATGCCTTCGAGCGGCACGCGCTGATAGTAAAGCTGTTGGAAGGTTTCCTTGAGCATGAATTCGGTGACTTCGTAGCAGCGGTCGATGTCGTGATCGCCGTCCATCAGCACTTCGGGCTCGACGATCGGCACGATCTGCGCGGCCTGGCAAAGCGCGGCATAGCGCGCGAGCGCGTGCGCGTTCGTCGAGATCGCGGCGTAGCTCGGAATACCCGGCGCGATGTCGATCACCGCGCGCCACTTCGCGAAGCGGGCACCCTGCTCGTAATATTTCGGCAGGCGATCCGCGAGCTTGTCGAGGCCGACGGTGATCAGCTCGCCGGGGCAGTTCGGCAAGGGCTTCGTGCCTTCGTCGACCTTGATGCCGGGGATGGAGCCCTGGCTCTTGATGACGTCGACCAGCGGGGTGCCGTCCTTGGCTTTCTGCCAGATGGTCTCGTCATAGAGAATGACGCCGGAAATCGACTTCATGGCATCGGTCGAGCGGAACATCAGCTCGCGATAGTCGCGGCGGTTGTCTTCGGTGCTCTCCACGCCGATCGCGTCGAAACGCTTCTTGATGGTGCCGGTGGACTCGTCGGCCGCGAGGATGCCGCGCCCCGGCGCGACCATGGCTTCGGCAACCTTGTTCAGTTCAGCGAGATTCATCTGTCTCTCCCTCGAAACGTAAAACCTGTTCTTGCGGAATTTGGCGCTAGCTTACGCGAAGCGCCTCGACGCCGGGAAGCGGCTTGCCCTCGAGCCATTCGAGGAAGGCGCCACCGGCGGTGGAAACATAAGTGAAACGGCCAGCCGCGCCTGCGTGTTCCAGCGCCGCGACCGTGTCGCCGCCGCCTGCAACGGAGCGCAACTTTCCGGCCTTGGTCAGTTCGGCGGCCGCTTCGGCAACTTCATTGGTGCCGGTGTCGAACGGCTCCATCTCGAAGGCCCCGAAAGGACCGTTCCAGACCAGCGTCTTCGACGCGGCCAGCGCGGCAACGACGTGGCTGATGCTTTGGCGGCCGATGTCGAGGATCATGTCGCTTTCGCCGACTTCGTCGGCGGACACGACCTTCGACGGGGCATGCGCCTTGAACTCGCCTGCGACCACGACATCCAGCGGCAGAATGATCTCGCAATTCTGTTCTTTTGCTTTCGCGAGAATCTCGCGCGCCGTGTCGAGCAAATCCTTCTCGACCAGCGATTTGCCGACCGGCTTGCCTTGCGCCGCAAGAAAGGTGTTCGCCATGGCGCCGCCGATCGCGAGCCGGTCGACCTTGGCCAGCAGGTTGCCGAGCAATTCCAGCTTGGTCGAAATCTTTGCGCCGCCTGCGACCGCGATCACCGGATGCTCCGGCTTTTCCAGCGCGGCTTCGAGTGCCTCGAGTTCTGCCTGCAGGGCGCGGCCGGCATATGCCGGTAGCTTGTGAGCAAGACCTTCGGTCGAGGCGTGCGCGCGGTGCGCGGCCGAGAAGGCGTCGTTCACATAGATGTCGCCGTGCCTTGCGAGGCTGGCCACGAAATCCGGGTCGTTCTTTTCCTCGCCCTTGTGAAAGCGGGTGTTCTCGAGCACCAGCACCTGTCCGGGCTCGAGGATCGAGACGGCCTTTTCGGCGTCCGCGCCGATGCAGTCGGGCGCGAACAGCACCATCTTGCCGAGCTGTTCGGAAAGCACGTTCACCAGCGGCTCGAGCGACTGGGATTTGTCGGCGCCCTTGGGGCGGCCGAAATGCGAAAGCAGGATCACTTTCGCGCCCTTGTCCGAGAGTTCGCGAATCGTCGGCAGCACGCGGGCGATGCGCGTCATGTCGGTGACGCGACCGGCTTCCATCGGCACATTGAGATCGACGCGCACCAGCACGCGCTTATTCTTGACGTCGGCCTGATCGAGAGTTCTGAAAGAGGGCATCACGCAAAATCACAAGAGTTCAGAAAGAAAAAACGGGACTCACTTTTGTGAGTCCCGCTTGGACCAGAGATAAAGCGAGATCACCAGCATTACGCTGAAGAAGACGAGTCCCGCATATCCTATAATCTTGTCGATCGGCATGTTCAGCCCAGCTTGCCCATCGCGACCGCGGTGTCGGCCATGCGGTTCGAGAAGCCCCATTCGTTGTCGTACCAGGACAGAACCCGGACGAAATTGCCTTCCAGCACCTT
>JAEZFA010000305.1 GCA_023417665.1 Pseudomonadota bacterium
TATAGGCCACCACGACTGCGGCGTTGGTAAAGGCGAGCAGGGCGGCGCGCGCCGTGAGGCCACCGCGCAGGAGCGCATCAGCCGAAAGCGTGACGACGCCAGCCGCGATCGCGCCGACGGCAAGCCAGCCGTTCAGTGCAAGATTTTCGCCGAGCCATAGCGCCGCGATGATCGCGGTGAAGGCCGGGGCGGAGCCGCGCGTGAGCGGATAGGCGACCCCAAGATCGGCGTGGCGCAGCACATAGCCGACCAGCGCAAAGTAAAAGACGTGGATCACCGCGGAGAAGAAAATCAGCGGCCAGCTCGGCGGCAGCGGCAAGGGGCTCGTCAGGATCAGCGGAAGCGATACCACGCCGGCGCCGACCGCAATTGCCGCCGATGCGGCAAGCTTGTCCGGCTCCCACTTGATGAGCGCGTTCCAGCCCGCGTGCAGGAGCGCGCCGCAAAGAACCGCGAGCAGGATGGTCGTATTCAAGGCAGGCCTGTCTTTACTTCAGAGCAGCCATAACCGCTTTTGGCCGCGCATGCCAATTCATGCGGCTTGCGCTTTTTGCGCCATGCGGTTTCATGGGCGGCGTTACGGGGGTTCGATCCAGTGTTTCGGTTTGCGGCGAACCTGAACATGCTGTTCGGGGAATATGCGTTCAGGGACCGCTTTGCGGCGGCCTATCATGCCGGATTCTCCGCCGTCGAACTGCTGCATCCCTATGCCGAGCCGGTCGAGCACCTGAAAGCATGGCTGACGGAGAGCCGGCTGCAATGCGTGCTCATCAATACGCCGTTCTCGCCGGAAGGGGGCGACGCCGGCTGTGCCGCGATCGCCGGCCGCGAGCAGGATTTCGAACGCAAGATCAATCTCGCACTGAGTTACGCGCATGCGCTCGGTGTGCCGACGATTCATGTCATGGCGGGCGACGCGGAGATGAGCCGCGTCAATACCTATGCTTTCATTTCGAACCTCGTCGCCGCCGGGCAATCGGCTGCCGAACTCGGCATTACGCTCACGATCGAGCCGCTGAACGCGCGCGACCGGCCGAACTATTTTCTGCGCACGAACGATCAGGCCGCCGAAATTCTTGAGGCGGTCGCGCTCGACAATGTGCGGCTGCAGTTCGACGTCTATCACACGCAGATCACCGAAGGAGACCTGATCCGCCGGATCGAGAAACATGCGGCAAGGATCGGCCATGTGCAGATCGCCGGCGTGCCGTTGCGCGACGAGCCGGATTGCGGCGAAGTGAACATCGCAAACGTGCTGAATGCGCTCGCCTTCTCGAGCTACGACGGCTTTATCGGTTGTGAATATCGCCCGCGCGGGCGCACCGAGGACGGATTAACCTGGATTGCGCCTTATCGCGGCACACACCCGTGACTCTCCGCCCGGCCGCGGCTAGTCTTTTGCCGCGGCGCTTGGGACAGGGACGAAAGTAACGTGAGTGAGAAGAACAAGCCGGTCATGCCGGTTGCTGCGACTCCGCTGAAACAGGCCTTGCACGACGCGCGCATCGAGGCCGCGGAACGCTCGGCGGTCGTAGTCGACCTGAAGGACGCGGAAATGGCGCGTCTGGAAATCCTCAACGAAGCCATCGACAAGGTATTCAAGGATATTCCGCCGCGGCACGCCGATTATTTCGATCGCGGCGTTTCCGGTGGTTCCCAGCCGCGGCTCTGGCTCGATGCCATCACCCATGTTGCGATGGGCGCGGACAAGCGCACCTATCGGCTACTCACCGATACCGCGAACGGGCGCCGCGTGCTCGAGGAAAGCGGTGACGTTCCTCCCATGCGCGAGGCCGTGACCCGGTATGTCGCGCGTCGGCTGGTGGCGCGCGAGCAGGCGCTTGCGACCACCGAGCGCACGCTCGAAGCGCCTCCCGGTAATCGCGGACTGATTGTGCTGGCCTTCATCATCGGCGCGCTGTTCGGCGCGGCGGCATTGTTCGCGGGCGTCTGGTTCACGACATAAGCCGTGTCCTTCCACTTTCGCGCGGACAGGATCAGACCAGTTTCGTGCTTCTGATTTTTGCGATGCCGGCATGCGCCGGCACGAAGCCGTAGCTTTCCATGGCGCAATGCCAGGCGCCGGGTTTGCCCTCGATGCGGTATAAATTGTAGGCGCCGCCGCGCTCGGGGTGGCCGCCCGGATTGGATGCCGAAGGAACGCCGACCACCGGAACGCTCCCGCCGGGCCCCATGATGTGGTGCAGCAGCGCCTTGTGCTTGTGCCCGTGCAGCACGAGTTCGGCGCCTTCGCCCGCGACGACCGCACGAAATGCGGCGGCATCGGTCAGGACTTCATGCGGCGAGTGGCGGCCGACCGGCGGATGGTGAATGAGCACGACGCGGAAGCGGCCTTCCTCTCTGGTGACGCGCAGAAGCCGCTCGAATTCCATGAGCTGGGACCTGCCGAGTTTTCCCGTGGCCAAGAGCGGCGCTGTCGGAATCGCAGTCGAAAGGCCGATGATTGCAAGGTCGCCGCGGCGGCGCAGGAACGGAAAGGCGCTGCCGGTGACCTGGCCATGCGTCTCGCCCGGGTCGCCGGCGATATATTCCTTCCACATGTCGAGATGCAGGAGTGCGGTACCGCGCACATAGGCGTCGTGATTGCCGGGCACCATGGAGACGTTCTCGCCGGGGCCGAGGGTTTCGAGAAAGCGGCGCGCGAGCGCATATTCGTCGGGCAGGCCGAGATTGACGAGATCGCCCGTCACCGCGAGATGATCGAAGCCGCGGTTCTGCATGTCATGCACGAGCGCGCCGAGAAAATCCGGGCTGTGATGGATCGAGCGGCGCGCACGCCAGTTGAAATAGCCGACCGCGCGCTTGCCCATGAGTTCGACGAGGCGCGGCCGCGGCATCGGCGAAAGATGGGGGTCGGAAAGATGGGCGAGTGTGAACATCTGGGCCCTGTGTAGCGGGATTTGGCGAAAGGCAAAATGCCGAACCTCGGAACACGGCGGAGCGAAATTGCGCTATGCCGGGGCAATCAATTCCGGCGCGTGGGAAGTGCCTGTCGGAATTTGCGGAAACGGAAACGCGCATGATCCGGCGGTTCTTTCATCTCTACTGGCGCTTCCGGCGCGGCATGACGCTCGGCGTGCGCGGCATCGTGTTGCGCGGCGATGCGGTGCTCCTGGTGCGGCACGGCTATACGCCGGGCTGGCATCTTCCGGGCGGCGGGGTTGAGGCCGGCGAGAGTTTCGAGGACGCGCTTGCCAAGGAATTGCGCGAGGAAGGCAATGTGCGGATGAAAGGCACGCCGCAATTGCACGGGCTGTTCCAGAACAGGAACGCCTCGGCGCGCGATCACGTTGCGGTCTATGTCGTTCGCGACTTCGACTACGACGGCCCGCCGGCGCCGAGCTTCGAAATCCGGGAATCAAAATTCTTTCCGCTCGATGCGCTGCCCGAAGACACGACGCAGGCGACGCGGCGGCGAATTCTCGAAGTACTCGAGGGCTGCCCAGCGCCTTCGCAGTGGTGATCAGACCGCCTTTTTCAGCCGGGCGCGATCGTGAGGCGCATCGAGATCGAGCGCGGGACCGAGCGGCACGACGCCGGTCGGATTGATCTGCCGGTGGCTGGCATAATAATGCGTCTTGATGTGATCGAAATTGGTGGTCGATCCGAAGCCGGGGATCTGGAACAGTTCGCGCAGATAGTTCGACAGGTTCGGATAGTCGGCGATGCGGCGCAGGTTGCACTTGAAGTGGCCGACATAAACGGCGTCGAATCGCACGAGCGTCGTGAATAGGCGGATATCCGCTTCGGTCAGCCGCGCGCCGGCGAGATAACGCTGGTTAGACAGTCGCGTTTCCACGTTATCGAGTTCGGAGAACAGCGCGCGGAAGGCTTCTTCATAGGCCTGCTGCGTGGTGGCAAAGCCCGCGCGATATACGCCGTTGTTGATGTTCTTGTAGACGCGGGCGTTGACCGCATCGATGTCGCCGCGCAGCGCCGGCGGATAATAGTCGTCGCGATTGCCGGTGAGGTCGTCGAAAGCGGAATTGAACATGCGGATGATTTCCGTCGACTCGTTGTTGACGATCGTGTTCTGCTTGCCGTCCCACAGCACCGGCACCGTCACGCGCCCCGAATAGTCGGATTTCGCTTCCAGATAGACTTCATACATGCGCTGCTTGCCGAGCAGGGTGTCGCCGGTCGCGCCGGGATAGTCGTCGAAGGTCCAGCCTTGTTCCAGCATCAGCGGATGCACGGCCGAAACGGAGACGATGTCTTCGAGCTTCTTGAGCTTGCGGAAGATCAGCGTGCGATGCGCCCAGGGGCAGGCGAGCGCGACATAAAGATGATAGCGGCCGGGCTCGGCCTTGAAGCCGCCTTCGCCGGAAGGGCCGGGCGCGCCGTCCGGCGTAATCCAGTTGCGGAAGCTCGTTGTGGTGCGCTCGAAGCGGCCGCCGGTCGATTTGGTGTCGTACCACTGATCCTGCCAGACGCCGTTAACCAGAAGGCCCATCGCATTCTCCTTATCTTCTGCATGTCATGGCGGTGGCGGCAAAAACAAGACGCGCAATACACACTTGCAAATCTGCCGTCATTGGACCCGGTTTTCCTGTCGTGTTATCTGCCGCCGCGAATGCAAGTCCGGAAACAACCGCCTTGGCCGACCTGTCGCTTAATATCCAACCCGAAACGCCGGAAGACGATCCGGCAATCGAGAAACTTTCCGAGCGCACCTTCGGGCCCGGCCGCTTTGCACGTTCGGCGTATCGGTTGCGCGAGGGCGTCGAGCACAGGCGCGAACTTTCCTATACTGCGCGAATCGGCACGCTCCTGGTTGGCTCGGTGCGCCTGACGCCGATCCGCATCGGTGGTGCCAAGGCGCTCCTGCTCGGTCCGCTTACCGTGGAGCCGCCGTTCCGCAGCCGCGGCGTCGGCCGCGCGTTGATGGATGCCTCGATGCAGGCGGCGAAAGATGCCGGCACCAAACTCATTCTGCTGGTCGGCGACGAGCCCTATTACGGAAGGCTCGGCTTCCGGAAAGTCGAGCACGGCCGCATCCGCTTGCCGGGGCCGGTCGATCCGGAGCGGGTGCTGATCGCGGAGCTGGCAGCCGGTGCGTTCGAGGGTGTGGCCGGCGTAGTGCGGCGCGACTACGGGCGCCGTTAGCGAACGCGCTGCACGAGCAGATAAGTTTCGCCGTTGGTTTTCCCGGGCGCCTGTTCGAGCGGATCGAGCAGCCGGAAAGCGCCGTCCGCGCAATATTTGCGAAGCAGCTCGATCAGTCCCGGCAGGCTGACCTTGTAGGGGTCCAGAATCTGCGGGCCGGTCACGTTATGCGCCTTGCACCACTCCAGCGCCATGATGCCGTTTACGCGCAGGCAGGAAAGCCAGGCGGTGAAGAGTTTGTCGGGATCGTAGGAGTGGTCGAAGCTGTTGGAGAACACGACATCGACCGCGCCGCGCCATTCGGGTTTCACTTCATGGAAATCCCACTGGATCGTCATCGGAAACTGATCGGCGGTGTCGGAAATCTCGGTGCCGAGAATGGTCTTCGCCTGCGGCAACGCGGCGGCGAAGAATTTCTGCTCGGCTGCATTGCGGGTGCCGTGGCACAGCACGAAATCGATCGGTGACACGTGCTTCTCCAGTTCGCGGCAAAGATATTCGATATTGCTCTGCTGCACTGACACGCGGTCGATCTTGCCCTTGTTGCCAAGGGTCTGAATCTCCCGATAGAGCTCGTAATCGAACTTGCCGTCGTGCTCGTAGCTCAATACCGCGTGCCCGGAATTATCCCGGCGCTTCTTCATGCCGACCTTGGTGGCATAGCGGCGGCGGACTTCGTTCTCCCACGCCTGCCGCTTCTTGCTGGGCTTCAGGATGCCGATGGCGCGATAGAACAGGTAATCGATGTAACCGAGCATTGGAGTATTTTGTTCTTTTCAGGATGTTGCCGGTGTGGCTCTTACTTCACGGCGCGGCTGCTGGCTACCGGCCTTCCCTTGCCCAGGCGGCGGCAATGCCGGCCAACAGAATCAGCAGGCCGGAGAGCCCGGCGAATAGCGGAAACAGGCCGAGTCCGCGGACCACGCTTGCGTCGCGAAGCCTGATGCCGAGCCAGTCCGGACCGGCAAAGCGTTCGGCCGAGCGGATCGCGGCGATGCGCGGTGCGCCGTCGGAAAGATCGGCAAGCCGCAACACGCCGCCCGCCGTGCCATCGGCAAGCGGCTGCATCACGCTGCGGGTGCTCGTGACTTCGAGATACTCGCGCGGATTGAGCGGCCCGAGATTGATCAGCGCCGAATGGGTGCCGTCGCTTGCGCGCCACAAGCCCAGTTCTTCGGCCTTGATGGTGGCGCGGAAGATGCCGGGCTCGGCTGGCGAGAGGCTCAGGGTCTGTGTGCCGCCGGAAGGATTGGTCACGGTCACGGGCTCCGCTTTCTCGCTCATGGTGCGCTGCTCGACCAGAATCTCGTTGCCGCGTGCGCTCATTACGAGCCGCTCCTCTTCCAGCTCCGGCTCCTTCATCAGCCAGTGCGAAAGACGTCGCAGGAGGTCCAAATGCGGGCCGCCGCCTTCGAAGCCGCGCGCCCAGAGCCAGATGTGATCGGACAGCAGCAGCGCGACGCGCCCTTCGCCGAAACGCGAAAGCACGAGAAGCGGCTGGTTGTTCGGTCCGTTCATCAAGGCCGTGCCGGTCGAGGTCTGCGCCTCGATCAGCCGGAAGAAGCGGCTCCATTGCGGCGGCGTGGATTCGGAGCCGGGAAGCTGGCGCGTCACCGGATGGCGCTTGCCTTCGTCGGTCAGGCCCGCGCGATAGCCGATCTCGGTGATGTTGCCGGTCGGTGCAGCGGGCAGGATCGCTTCCAGGGGCGTGCGCCACACCGAATTGCGGCCGGCGTAATCGGGGCCGGCGGCAATCAGCATCGCGCCGCCTGCGCGGACATATTCGACGATGTTGTCGAAATAGATCAGCGGCAGCACGCCCTGCTGGGCGTAGCGGTCGAAGATGATCAGGTGGAATTCCCGGATCTTCTGCTGGAACAGTTCGCGCGTCGGAAAGGCGATCAAGGAAAGCTCGTTGATCGGCGTGCCGTCCTGCTTTTCCGGCGGACGCAGAATGGTGAAGTGCACGAGATCGACATTGGCGTCGGACTTCAGGAGATTGCGCCAGGTGCGTTCGCCCGAATGCGGTTCGCCCGAGACGAGCAGCACGCGCAGCTTCTCGCGCACGCCGTCGATGGTCAGCGCGGCGCGGTTATTCAGGAGCGTCAGTTCGCCCTCGAGCGGTGCGGCTTCGATCTCGACGATATTCGCGCCGGCATGGGTGATCTCGACCTGCACGCGTTCTTCGGTGCCGGCCGTGACGACGGTATTCGCAACCACCATGCCGTCGCGGCGCACGGTTACATCGACCCGCGCACCGTTCGGGATTCCTTCGTCCTGAATGCGGAAGCCGATGGTCTGGCGCTGGCCTACGATGCCGAAGCGCGGCGTCGCAGTCAGCGCGACGCGGCGGTCGCGCTCGTTTTCCTTGCCGGTGATCAGCGCGTGCACCGGTGCTGCGAAACCGAGATGGGCGGGAAGCGGCACGTCATGCACGCGGCCATCGGTAATCATGATCGCGCCGGCGACACGCTCGGGCGGCACGTCGGCGAGCGTCGCGCTCAGGGCGGCGAACAGCTTGGTGCCGTCGCCTTCTGCACCGCCATCGACGATGCGAACCTCGAGATTGGGAATGGCGCCGAGGCGTTCTTTCAGGATTTCGGCGGCCTTGTTGGTGGCTTCGCTGCGGTCGCCGAAGCGCTGGCTGGCGCTGCGGTCGAGCACGACCGCAACAACGGAAGTGAGCGGATCGCGGTCCTCGCGCGTGAGCGAGGGATTGGCGAGCGCGATCACGCCGAGTGCCAGCGCCAGCGTGCGAAGGACGGCGCCACGCGAGCGCGAGAGCAACAGCAATGCCGCGACGACCGCTGCGGCAATGCCCGCCGCGGCGAGCAGCGGCAGCGAAAGCAGGGGTTCGAATGCGATACCGAGGTTCATGCGCTATTGCCCCAGTCTTTCGAGCAAAGCGGGCACATGCACCTGATCGGCTTTGTAGTTTCCGGTGAGCACATACATCACGATATTGACGCCGACGCGGTAGGCGAATTCGCGTTGGCGCGGTTCGCCCGGCGTGAGCGGCAGCATCGGCTGGCCGTCGGCGTGCAGCGCCCAGGCGCCGGCAAGATCGTTCGAGGTAATCAGGATCGGCGACACGCCGTCGCCGGCACGCGCGGGGCGGTCGGCCTGTTCTTCCTCGCTTGCCGGCAAGGTCTCGACCCAGAGATTTCCGCTGGTGAAGCGGCCGGGGAAATCGCGCAGCAGATAAAATGCCTTGGTCAGCACATGATCGCGCGGCACCGGCTCGAGCTCAGGCAGATCGAGGGAGGCGAGAATGTCGCGCAGCGTGGCGGTGGCGGGCGATATTTGCCCGCTGCGCGGATCGCTGATTGCCAGCGCATCGCGGGTGTCGAACAGGATGGTGCCGCCCTGTTTCATGTAGGCGTCGATCCTGGCGAGCGTTTCCGCGGTCGGGCGCGGCGTGCCGGCTACGATCGGCCAGTACAGCATCGGGAAGAACGAGAGTTCATCCTGCGCGATGTTCACGCCCATCGGCGTGCCGGGCTCGAGCGCGGTGCGGGTCGAAAGAAAAGCGGTCAGGCCTTCGAGTCCCGCTTTCGAGAGCGTATCGGTTTCGCTGTCGCCGGTGATGACATAAGCGAGCCGGGTTTGCAGGCTGGCGCGCAGTTCGAACGGCAGCGACGGGTCGTTGTGCAACTGGTTGCGTACGAGCTGGGCGCTGGCGTCACCGCTTGCGAAGAACAGCGAGGCGCCGAGCGCGAACACGATGCCGGCGGCGGCGCGGCGGCGCGCAAGGCGGCTGAGGCCGCCGGCAAGCCAGAATACGATCAGCGCATCGATTAGAAGCAATGCCAGTACCAGCGAGAGTGCGGCGGCGCGCAGATCGACCGGCTCGGACCGGCGATAAGGCTCGACACTTGCCGTCAGCTTCGAAAGATCGAGCGCGGCCGGCCGGTCCGCGGGCAGCAGCGTATTGACTGCGAGCAGGCTTTCGGTCGGTCCATAGAAGCCAGGCGGGTGATCGGCATTGCCGCGATCAGTAAAGTCCGCGGCGACGGGCCGGGCGGTCGGGCCGGGCGCGGTGAAAGCGCCGTAGCCGTCGAGCAGCCGATTGGGCGCGACCGTTTGCACATTGGCGCGCGGTGCATTCTGCGCCTCCGGCGGGCGGTTGATCGTGCTGCCGAGACCCACGGTGCGGCGAAGCATTTCAACGAAGGCGCCGGAGAGCGGCAGGTTCGACCATGCGGTGTCGGCCGTCACATGGAAAAGCGCGAGCAGGCCTTTGCCGCGGCGCTCGGCGGTGACAAGCGGCGTGCCGTCGGCAAGTGACGCCCAGGTTCGCTCAGCAAGGCGGCCGTCGGGTTCTGCAAGGACCTGCCGCGTGACGAGAACGTCGTCGGGTACACTCATGTCGCCGAAGGGGCTTTCGCGCGAGAAGGCGCCAAGCTTCTGCGGTTGTTCCCACGACAGCGACCCGCCGAGCACGCGGCCGCCGCGGCGTAGCCGCACCGGCACGAGATCGTCGTCGGTTGCCGCCGCAAGTCTTCGGCCGGCGAAGCGGATCAACACACCGCCGTTTTCCATCCACTTGAAAAGCTGCTCGCGCACGTCTGGCGGAATCGTGCCGACGTCGGAGAGCACGATCACCGGGATCTGCTGTTCGATGAAGCGCGCGATGGCTTCGCCTGCGGCGGTGTTTCCGGATGTGCGCACATCCGCGAAGGGCGAAAGCGCGCGCGAGAGATAGAAGGTGGCGGCAAGCAGCGGCTGCGCGGTATCGACGGTGCCGCCGGAAACGATACCGACGGTGCGGCGGCGCCAGCGCTTGTCGAGCAACTGGATCGCGCCTGCGGAACGCTCGCCGGTGATTTCGAGGCGCGCGATGTCGTTGCGGATTTCGACGGGCAGTTCGAACTTCGCTTCCGCTTCGAGTGCGTTGATGCCGAAAGAGAACGGTGCGTCGCCGAGCGGCAGCCCGCGCAGGTCGCGGGCACGCACGCTGCCGTTTGCAGGCGTGTTCAGGTCGGCCCGCAGCACCTTGACGACCAGCGCGCCGGCATTGTTCTCGGCGCCGGCAAGCGCAAGCGCGCTTTGCGTGCCGCCGGAAACCACCGTGAGCTGGCCTTGCGGCACACGCTCATTGAGTGCCTTGATGAAAGCCTCGCCATCGCCGAGATCGACGCCGTCGGAAAGCCAGATCACCGAGGCGTCGGGCCGGCGCTTCAGGAGATCGGTCAGTCCGGGAAGCACGTCGGCGCGGTTCGGGGCATGCGGTGCGGGCACCAGCAGGCGCAATTGCTCGCGCGCTTCCAGCGGCCGCAACAGCGAAACATCCTTTTGCGGCTTGGTGGTCGCGAGCACTGCAACCGGGCGGTTGTCCGCTTCGGCGCGGGCGATGATCGCGTTCGCGGTATAGACGCGGTTCTCCCAATGTGCGGCGGACGCCCAGCCGGCGTCGACCAGCAGGATGATCGGGCCGGCCGTGCGCGACGTTGCGGCCGGCGGATTCAGAAGCGGTCCTGCCGCTGCGATGATGACGAGCGCGGCGAGCAGAAGGCGCAACAGCGTCAGCCACCAGGGCGTGCGCGCAGGTGTTTCTTCCTTCGGTTCGATCTCGAGCAGGAGCCGCGTCGGCGGAAACTGAATGAGACGCGGCTTCGGCGGGACCAGCCGCAGGAGATACCAAAGTGCCGGCAGGGCGACGAGCGCGAGCAAGAGCAGCGGTGAAGTGAAGCCGATCGGCAATCCGATCATGCGGCCTCCGTTTCGCCGAGCCGGGTGTTCGCGCGCTTTCTGGAAATCACGTCGCGCGCCTCGCCCATGCGTGCGTGCAGCGAGATCAGGAGTTCGCTCGCGGGGCGGTCGGTGCGATGAATGGCGAAGCTCCAGCCGCGCAGCGCGGTTTCTTCGCGCAGAATATCGCGATGGCGGGCGACCCGCGCGAGATAATCCTCCGCCCACATTTCCGCGCGTCCGACCGTAAGATGCTGACCGGTTTCCGGCTCGCGGAAATCGATGCGGCCGGAATAGGGAAAGGTTTCTTCCGCGGGATCGACCACCTGCACGAGATGACCACCGGGACCGCGTTTGGCCATGTGATCGATCGCGGCCGCGATCTCCGCGGAAGGGCTCCAGAAATCGGACAGCAGCACGACTTCTTCGCGAGGGCCCGGCGTGATCGGCGGCGGCAGGCTGCTCCATATGCCGCCGAAGTGGATGATCGCTTCGGCCATGCGCTCGATGACGTTGCGGTTCGCGGTCGGACGCATCAGGCCGGGGATCGCGACACGCTCGCCGCCGCGCACCAGGAGTTCGCCAAGCGCGAGTGCCAGCACCAGCGCGCGGTCGCGCTTGGTTTCCCAAACTAGCGGCGAGGCAAAAACCATCGAAGCCGAAAGATCAGGCCAGATCCAGACGGTGTGCGAGGCTTCCCACTCGCGCTCGCGGACATAAAGATGATCGTCCCGCGCGGAGCGGCGCCAGTCGACGCGGTTCGACGGCTCGCCGTCGTTGAAGCGCCGGTATTGCCAGAAGTTTTCGCCGGGACCGGCGCGGCGGCGGCCGTGCAGACCGTGGAACACCGAGGCCGCGGCGCGGCGGGCTTCAAGAATCAGCCGCGGCATGGCGGCAACGAGTTGCTGCGCGCTTGCCGTCGCCGACCGGACCGGTGCGATCTCTTCTTCCCTGTCTGCTCCGCCGCCGCGTTCGTTCATTCAGGATGACGCTTTCAAATCTTTGCTTTCAGCTTCGCGATCACGCTGTCGATGCTGGCGCCGTCGGCGCGTGCCGCGAAGGTGAGCGCCATGCGGTGCTTCAGGACCGGCTCGGCAAGCTCGAGCACGTCATCGACCGACGGCGCGAGACGGCCGTCGAGCAGCGCACGCGCGCGGACCGCAAGCATCAGCGCCTGTGAAGCGCGCGGGCCGGGGCCCCAGGCAATCTGCTTTGCCAGTTCGCCGCCCGCGGAATCGGGGCGCGCGGAGCGCACGAGGTTAAGGATCGCTTCCACGACCGACTCGCCGACCGGAATACGGCGAACCAGACGCTGTGCCGCCATCAGGTCTTCCGCGGTCATCGCGGCCATCGGCCTGGTTTCCTCGACGCCGGTGGTGTCGAACAGGATTTTCTTTTCCGCTTCGCGATCCGGATAGGTGACGTCGATTTCCATCAGGAAGCGGTCGAGCTGCGCTTCGGGGAGCGGATAAGTGCCTTCCTGCTCCAGCGGGTTCTGGGTCGCGAGCACATGGAACGGTTTGGGCAGGTCGTGACGCTGGCCCGCGACCGTCACATGATATTCCTGCATGGATTGCAGGAGTGCCGACTGCGTGCGGGGCGAGGCCCGGTTGATTTCGTCGGCGAGCAGCAATTGCGCGAAGACGGGCCCCGGAATGAAGCGGAACGAGCGTTTGCCGGCCGCGGACTCTTCCAGCACTTCCGCGCCGATGATGTCGGACGGCATCAAATCAGGCGTGAACTGCACGCGCCGGGCGTCGAGGCCGAGTACCGTGCCCATGGTGTCCACGAGCTTGGTCTTGGCGAGGCCGGGAACGCCGAGCAGCAGCGCATGGCCGCCAGCCAGCACCGTGATCAGCGCGTGATCGACGACTTTCTCCTGACCGAAAATGACATTGCCGATGGCCGCACGGGCGGCCTTCACGCTCTCGGCCGTGGTTTCCGCGGCGCGGACGATCATCTGGTCCAGATTCTCTGGGCTCGGGCTCAACGGCTCCTCCATTCCATGACGAGGGGCAGGCGCGAGAGCCGGTTGCTGCGGCTACGTCTGCCTTCGCGGCGTGCCGACTCACTTTCTTGAAGCATGTTCATGCAATATCCATGCGCACGAAAGACCGCGACTGGGCCGGTATCAAGGCAGCCGGAATGGCCAGCTCTGCGTTTAGGCTATGCTGGAATGCAGGCGCTCGCGATCACAATCCGGGTAGGTTCATGACGGGACACGGCAACAATACGGGGGAAGCGCCTAAGGGGCTGGAATCCCTGATCGCTGCCGTGGGGCAGGAACGCAAGCTGCCGCCCGTTCACCTCTGGAATCCGCCGTTCTGCGGTGACATCGACATGCGGATCGCGGCGGATGGAACCTGGTATTATCTCGGTACGCCCATCGGCCGTCCGGCGCTGGTGCGACTCTTTGCATCGGTGCTGAAGCGGGAGGGCGAGAACTACTTTCTCGTCACGCCGGTGGAAAAGGTCGGAATCCGGGTCGATGACGCCCCCTTTCAGGCGGTCGAGATGGCCGTGGACGGAGACGGGGCAAATCGCACGCTTTCGTTTCGCACCAATGTCGATGATCTCGTGCGCTGCGACGGCGAGCACCCGCTGCGGTTCGAGCCGGAGGAAAACACCGGCGGGCTGAAGCCTTATCTGCATGTCCGGCGCGATTTGTGGGCGCGGGTGACGCGGGCGCTGTTTTTCGATCTTGTGGAGATGAGCGAGACGCGCAATCTCAATGGTCAGGAATTGTTCGGGATCGCGTCAGCGGGCGAATTCTTCGCCATGGCGCCTGCCGAAAGCATTGCGGGTCTGCGCTGAAATGATCGAAGACAAGGTGCAGGACCGTTTTTCTCCGGCGCTTCGCGAATTCGTGGCGCGGGCCCGCGAGAAGCTCTATCGCGAGCCGCAAATCGCCGACTCCTGGCATCCGCGAGATTTCAGGAACGGCGATCACCGGCTCAATCCAGATTTCGAGGAAGACATCGTTTCGAAGGCGCCGCGCCCCGCCGCCGTGCTCGTGCCGATCGTCGCGCATGACGAGCCGACGGTGTTGCTGACGCAGCGCTCCAAACACTTGAGCACGCATGCAGGGCAGGTCGCTTTTCCGGGCGGCCGGATCGATCCGGGTGACGCCTCGCCGCTTGCCGCGGCCTTGCGCGAAGCCGACGAGGAGATCGGCTTGCCCGCGCGTTATGCGACGCCGCTCGGCTATCTCGACTCGTACCTGTCCGGCACCGGTTTTCGCATCGTGCCGGTGGTGGCGCTGATCGCGCCGGGCTTCACGCTGACCGTCAATCCGGCCGAGGTGGACGAAGTGTTCGAAGTGCCGCTCGCTTTTCTCATGGCGCGCGAGAACCACGAGAACCGCTCGGGCGTCTGGAAGGGGGTCGAAAGACACTTCTACGCAATGCCGTTCGAACAGCGTAATATCTGGGGCGCGACCGCCGGGATGATCCGGAATCTCTACGAGAAGCTGTACGAATAATGGCACGCACGATCTTCACCGAACTCGCATTGTTCATCACGCCGTTTGCGATCTACGCGATCGTGCTTTTTCTGATGAAGCGCGACGCGCGCGACCGCGATCACTGGGGCGCGAAAGCGGTGGGCTGGCTCGCGCTGGCCGGCATCGTGCTGGTTGCGATCAGCCTCGTATGGTTCTCGCATTATGGCGGCTTCCGGCCGGGCACCACTTATGTCCCGGCTTACATCGACAAAGACGGCAAGCTCGTTCCGGGTCACACCAAATGACGGGCCAGCCGGCGCGGAAGCAACTGCCCGCCGAAGCGACCGCCTTCCTGCAACAAAAGCCGCTCGCGGGCGTGCTCGCCGCGCTGAACGGCGATGGCGAGGAAACCCGGGTCGTCGGCGGCGCGGTGCGCAATCTGCTGCTGGGATTGCCGCTGACCGAAATCGACCTTGCCTCCACCGCGGAGCCGAAAGCGGTGATCGAAGCCGTCACCGCCGCCGGCTTCAAGGCGGTGCCGACCGGCATCGAGCACGGCACCATCACGGTCGTTGCCGAGGGACAGCCGTTTGAAGTGACCACGCTTCGCGAAGACGTGGAGACCGACGGCCGCCGCGCGGTGGTGCGTTTTGGTCGCGACTGGCGACTTGACGCGGAGCGGCGCGATTTCACGATCAACGCGATGTCGCTTTCCGCTGACGGCATCGTGCATGATTATTGCGGCGGGCTCGCGGATATCGAGGCGCGGCGCGTGCGCTTCATCGGCGACCCGGACCGGCGGATCGCGGAAGACCATCTGCGCGTGCTGCGCTTCTTCCGCTTCATTGCAACCTATGGAGAAGGCGCGCCGGATCGCGACGGCTATCTTGCCTGCGCGCGGGCGCGCGACCGGCTCGGCCTGCTGTCGCGCGAGCGCGTGCGTATGGAAATCCTCAAGACGCTGGCAGGCCGGCGCGCCCCGGAAGCGATGACTGCCATGGCCGACGCCGGCATCTATGACCGGGTATTTGCCAATGCGCCGGAATTGCCGGCGCTTGCGCGCCTCGCGCTGATCGAGGCGTCGCTCGAACTGCCGATCGATCCCGTGCGGCGGCTTGCGGCGGTTGCGGTGCGGGTCGGCGAGGATGCGGCGCACCTACGCGAACGGCTGCGGCTTTCCAATGAGGAATACCGGCGGCTTGCAGGCATCGGCGAATGCTGGTGGCGCCTCACGCCGGAAGCCGGCGAAATATTTGCGCGCGAAACGCTCTACCGGATCGGCGCAGAAGAATATGCCGATCGGGCCCTGATTGGATTCGCGCATGCGGAGGCGCCGCTTGCCGACGAAGGCTGGGGCGCGCTCCTGTCGCTGCCGTCGCGCTGGACGCCGCCGCGCTTTCCGCTCTCGGCGGACGATTTCATTCGTCGCGGTGTCGAAAAAGGACCCGCACTCGGCAAGGCGCTTGCCGCAGCCGAAGCGGCGTGGATTGCCGCGGATTTTCCCGAGGATGCGGCGGTGCTGGAGAGGATTGCGGACGCTGCCGTTTCCTAGGCTCGCGCAAACGTCATCGCGCTTTACTGGCGGCAAGCCTGATCTCCGCTAGACTGAGAGAAACAGGGAGCAGGCAATGCGACGCTTCATCCGTGGGTTTCTCCTTTTCGCGCTCGGCGGCGTGCTCGGAATCGGCGCGGGCTTCGGGCTCGGGATCTATCTTTTCCCGTTCATTTTTCCGCCGCCCGCCGGGACCGATCAGCTTACCCAGGCCGAACAGCAGACGCCGGTTTTCGCGACCGGAACCTTCATCCATGCCGATCCCAGCGACCGCATTCACTGGGGACAGGGCAATGTCACCGTGCTGAAAGACCAGATCTTCCTGAACGCCAATTTCAAGGTCGGCCCCGGCCCGGACTACCGCGTGCTCCTCGTGAAGAAGGCGAACATCAAGACCCCGCAGGAGATGGTGCAGCTCATCAAGGACAAGCAGTTCGTCGAGGTGAGCGGCTTGCGCTCCTTCGAAGGCGGGCAGCGCTACACGATTCCGGCAGGCGTCAATGTCGAGGATTACCAGAGCGTGGTGATCTGGTGCTGGGCGTTCTCGCAGCTCATTTCGCCGGCGACGATGGAGCGGAAATAGTCTGTCCTCATCCTGAGGAGCGGGCGAAGCTCGCGTCTCGAAGGATGAGGTTTGGGTTTCATAGTTGGAGACGCAAAGCTGCGCTTTGCTCCTCACCATGAGGATGGTGGCAATATCGGTCGCCGCTTTCGGGGACGGTTGTAAATTGTGCTTACGGCCACTTCACTATGGGCGGCAGCGACGACAGGATAGAGTTCACGTTGCCGCCGGTTTTCAGGCCGAATACCGTGCCGCGGTCGTAGAGCAGGTTGAATTCGACATAACGCCCGCGGCGGATCAACTGCTCCTCGCGCTCGGCATCGTTCCACGGCTTCTCGAAATTCGCGCGGACGATCTTCGGATAGATGTCGAGAAAACTCGTGCCGACTTCTTTCGTGAAAGCGAAGTCGGCGTCGCGGTTTCCGCTGTCCAGCCAGTCGTAGAAGATGCCGCCGATGCCGCGCGGCTCGTTTCTGTGTTTCAGGAAAAAGTACTCGTCGCACCAGTTTTTCAGCTTGGCGTAATCGGCGACGCTCCCGTGCGCATCGCAGGCCGATTTCATCGCGGCATGAAACGCAATCGTATCCGGGTCCTGCTGGTTGCGGCGCGCGTTCAGGACCGGCGTCAGGTCCGCGCCACCGCCGAACCACGCCTTGGCGGTGACCACATGGCGCGTGTTCATGTGTACGGCCGGCACATGCGGGTTTTTCGGGTGCGCGATCAGCGAAATTCCGGATGCCCAGAAGCGCGGGTCTTCTTCGGCGCCCTTGATTTCCTTCCGGAACTCCGGCGCGAACTCGCCGTGCACGGTAGAAATATGAATCCCGGCTTTCTCGAACAGGCGGCCGGAGAGCATCGACATTTCGCCGCCGCCGCCGGGCGCTCCAGAGTGATCGGTCCGTTCCCAAGGCGAGCGAACGAAGCGGCCCGGCGCACCTTCGTAGAGCGAGGCAGGGGCATCCGCTTCAAGCTGCTCGAAGGCGGAGCAGAGCCGGTCGCGCAATTCGCGAAACCAGGCGCGGGCGGGGTCCTTGAAGGCTTCAAGCATCGTTCAGTCTTCCGGTTTGCCGCAGTGCTTCCCCCAAAACCATGGAAAGCGCCACCGCGATGTTGAGCGAGCGCTGGCCGTTCTGCATCGGGATGCGGAGCGAGGCATCGGCGCATCCATGGACCCGGTCGGGCACGCCCGCCGACTCCCGGCCGACCATCAGGAGGTCGCCGTCGCGAAACGCAAAGGACGGATAGACCTGCGAGGCTTTGGTGGTCAGCAGCACCAGCCGGCGCCCGACCTCCCGTCGCCAGGCCTCGAAAACGGCAAAAGAGACGTGGCGCTCGATGCGGACCGCATCGAGATAGTCGAGCCCGGCGCGGCGGAATGCCCGGTCGCTCACGGGGAAGCCTGCGGGCTCGATGATATGGACCGGAACGCCGAGACATGCGCCAAGCCGCATGATGGTCCCGGCGTTCTGCGGAATATCCGGCTCGTAAAGAACGATTTCCATAGGCCGTTCAATGGCCTGCGGGCAGGCCGGGGACAAGCGGAAACCGTTGCATAACGACTCCGTGCCGCATGGCCATATACTGGACAACATTGGGCGGCGGTGACATTAGAAGCGTTCAACAGGGGCGCCGCAATCGGCAGATTCTGCCGATTTTTGCAGGGTTTGCGCCGCGGGATGGGGCAACAGCCGAAGCTCGGCCGAGTCCGTTTCGCGGCGTCTTGCTAGGGATGCGGGTCACGCTCCGTCGAGGCGATGGAAAGGATCGTAACTTGGCGAAACCCACCACCATGAACGGCGAACAGCCGACCCGGCGCGACTTTCTTTATATTGCGACGGGTGCAGTCGGCGCGGTCGGCGCTGCCGCTGCGGCCTGGCCGCTCATCCACCAGATGAATCCCGACGCTTCGGTGCAGGCGCTTGCCTCAACCGAAGTCGATCTGAAGCCGGTCGCCGAAGGCCAGATCATCACGGTGAAGTGGCGCGGCAAGCCGGTCTTCATCTCGCACCGGACCAAGAAGGAAATCGATGAGGCGGTGAAGACACCGCTTCGCGATCTGCCCGATCCGCAGACCGACGAATCCCGTGTCAAAAAGGGCAAGGAGCAGTGGCTCGTCGTCATCGGCGTTTGCACCCATCTGGGTTGCGTGCCGCTCGGCCACCAGGGCGACTATCAGGGCTGGTTCTGCCCCTGCCACGGTTCGCATTACGATACCTCGGGCCGCATCCGCAAAGGTCCGGCGCCGACCAATCTCGAAGTGCCTCCTTACGAATTTGCTTCCGATACGATGGTGCGGATCGGTTGATCCGCGGTTCGTATACTCAAAACGGAATTTAGAAGAATGAGCGGTCCGTCGAACTTCCAGCCGAAAAGCCCGATCCTGCAATGGACCGAGCGCCGCCTGCCCATCCTCGGGTTGATGCATTCGTCCTTCGTGGCTTACCCGACGCCACGCAACCTGAATTACTGGTGGACCTTCGGCGGCATCCTCACCTTCTGCCTCGGTGTGCAGATCATCACCGGCATCGTGCTTGCGATGCATTACACGCCGACGGTGGCCGGCGCCTTCAAGTCGGTCGAGCACATCATGCGCGATGTGAACTACGGCTGGCTGATCCGCTATGTGCACGCCAACGGCGCGTCGATGTTCTTCATCGCCGTCTATATCCATATTTTCCGCGGTCTCTATTACGGCTCATACAAGGAGCCGCGCGAGATTCTCTGGATCCTCGGCGTCATCATCTTGCTCCTGATGATGGCGACCGCCTTGATGGGCTACGTGCTGCCGTGGGGCCAGATGAGCTTCTGGGGCGCGACCGTCATCACCAACCTGTTCTCGGCGCTGCCGGGGGTCGGTCCCAAGATCGTCGAACTGCTCTGGGGCGGCTACTCGGTCGATCAGCCGACACTGCAGCGCTTCTTCTCGCTGCACTACCTGCTGCCGTTCATGATCGCGGGCGTCGTCATCCTGCACGTCTGGGCGCTGCACGAAGTCGGGCAGAACAATCCGGCCGGCATCGACGTGAAGTCCGACAAGGACACGGTGCCGTTCACGCCTTATGCGACCGCGAAGGACAACTTCGCGATGGTCTGCTTCATGATCTTCTTCGCGTGGTTCGTGTTCTACATCCCGAACTATCTCGGTCACGCCGACAACTACATCCCGGCGAACCCGTTGCAGACGCCGACGCACATCGTGCCGGAATGGTAC
>JAEZFA010000320.1 GCA_023417665.1 Pseudomonadota bacterium
GCTGAGTGCAGGCGGCGGCAGCGCGCAATGGTTTCCATTCCAGGGCCCGAATCCCGCACCTACCCCGCCGGCCGACATTCCGAACGCGCCGCCGGCGCGGACCGCACCCCAGCCGCTGCAACCGCCGCCCCCGTTGCAACAACCGCAGCAGCATATTCAGCAGCCACCGCAGGTGCGCCCCGCACCCGCCGCAAAAGAAACGCCACCGCCCGCCAACGCGCCGCTGCGCTTCACGCTCAATCTCGTCGCCCGCTTCTCCGCCGACGGCCCGGTCGTGAACCGTTCGCTGCACTGGCGCGTGTTTACCGAGCGACCCGGCACCGATCAGCCGCTGACGCTTCTGAATGAATCGAAAGAGGCCTCGCCGACGTTCCAGCTTCCGCCGGGACGTTACGTCGTGCATGTCGCCTATGGGCTTGCGAGCTTTGCGCGGCGCGTGAACGTCACCGAAAACCTGCGCGAGACATTGCTCGTCAACGCGGGCGGCCTGCGCCTGCACGGCCGCGTCGGCGAAGCCGTGATCCAGCAGCAGAAGCTTCGCTTCGACGTATTCGAGGGCAATTTCCTGCAACGCACCGCGGCCGACGGCAAGAACAAGCGTACGCTTCGCAACGAGCGGCCGCCGGTCATCCGCGGCGTCGTGCCTGGAGATGTCGTGCTACTGCCGGCCGGTACTTATCACGTGCAATCGACTTACGGCGAAGGCAACTCGACCATTACCGCGGACGTCCGCATCGAAGCCGGCCGCCTCACTGACGCCACCGTCCATCATCGCGCGGCGCAGATCACGCTCCGGCTGGTTCACGCGACCGGCTGCGAGGCGCTCGCGAATACGTCATGGTCGGTGCTGACGCCGGGCGGCGACTCCATCAAGGAGTTCATCGGCGCGTTTCCGTCCATCGTGCTTGCCGACGGCGAGTATGTCGCCGTCGCGCGCCATGACGGAAAAACCTATCAAGCCAATTTCAAGGTCGCCGCGGGACAGGATCGCGAAGTCGAAGTGATCGCACGCGGCGATAACCAGGCCCAGACGCTGAACTAGCTTACGCCGCCTCGTCCTCTTGTTCCCGCTTCATATCCGGCGCCGTCGCTTCAGCGACCAGCGCTGCGAGCGCCGCTTCGAGCGGCATCGAAGACTGTTGCTGCGAGCCAAGACGGCGGATCGACACCGTACGCTCTTCCGCCTCCTTCTTGCCGACCACGAGCAACACTGGAATCTTCGCGAGCGAATGCTCGCGCACCTTGTAGTTGATCTTTTCGTTGCGAAGATCGATCTCGGCGCGCAGTCCGAGCTTTGTCGCCGCCTTCAGCACGTCCTTCGCATAGGCGTCTGCATCCGACGTGATGGTGCAGACCTTGATCTGCGACGGCGCGAGCCATAGCGGAAAATGCCCGGCGTGGTGCTCGATCAGAATTCCGGTGAAGCGCTCGAGCGAGCCGCAAATCGCGCGATGCACCATGACCGGCGTCTTCTTACCACCGTCGGCATCGATGTAGAACGCGCCGAAACGCTCCGGCAGGTTGAAGTCGACCTGTGTGGTACCGCATTGCCAGTCGCGGCCGATCGCATCGCGCAGCACATATTCGAACTTCGGACCGTAGAACGCGCCCTCGCCCGGATTGATCGCGGTCTTGATGCGTCCGCCGGAAGCGGCCGCGATCTGTTCGAGCACCTTTGTCATCACCGCCTCCGCGTGATCCCACGCCTCGTTGGTGCCGACGCGCTTTTCGGGACGCGTGGACAGCTTCACCGTCAGTTCGCCCGTGAAGCCGAAGTCGTCATAGGTCGACAGAATAAGATCGTTGATCTTGAGGCATTCTTCCGCAAGCTGCTCCTCGGTGCAGAAGACATGCGCGTCGTCCTGCGTGAAGCCGCGCACGCGCAAGAGCCCGTGCATCGCACCCGACGGCTCGTAGCGATGCACCACGCCGAACTCCGCGAGCCGGATCGGCAGGTCGCGATAGCTTTTCAGGCCGTGCTTGAAAATCTGCACATGGCCTGGGCAGTTCATGGGCTTGAGCACGAAGAAGCGCTTGTCCTCGGCATCGTCGCCGGCCGACTGCGCCGCAAACATGTTCTCGCGATACCACTCCCAGTGGCCCGAGGTTTCCCACAACACCTTGTCGAGCAGTTGCGGTGCGTTCACCTCGTCATAGTTGCCGCGCAGGCGGCGGCGCATGTAGGAAACCACGGACTGGAATAGCGACCAGCCTTTTGCGTGCCAGAACACGACGCCCGGGCCCTCTTCCTGAAAATGGAAGAGATCCATTTCGCGTCCGAGCTTCCGGTGATCGCGCTTCTCCGCCTCTTCGAGACGGTGGATGTAATCGTCGAGCTGTTTCTGGTCGGGCCAAGCGGTGCCGTAGATGCGCGTCAGCATCGGCTTGTTGGCGTCACCCCGCCAATAGGCGCCCGCGACTTTCATCAACTTAAAGGCGTTGCCGATCTTGCCGGTCGAGGGCATGTGCGGCCCGCGGCAGAGATCGAACCATTCGCCCTGCTTGTAGATTTTCAGTTCCTGATCGGCAGGAATGCTCTCGACGAGCTCGACCTTGAAGTTCTCGCCCTTGTCCTTGAAGACCTGCTTGGCCTGATCGCGCGTCCAGACTTCCTTGGTGAACGGTTTGTCCCGCGCGATGATCTCTTTCATCTTCTTTTCGATCGCGGGGAAGTCTTCCGGCGTGAACGGCTGGTTACGGAAGAAGTCGTAGTAGAAGCCGTTCTCGATCGACGGGCCGATCGTCACCTGCGTGCCCGGAAACAGCTCCTGCACGGCTTCCGCCATCACGTGCGCCGCATCGTGGCGGATCAGCTCGAGCGCACGGGGATCGTCGCGCGAGACGAATTCGATCTTCGCATCGCGATTGATCGAATCGGTGAGGTCCATGACCTCGCCGTCGAGTGCCATCGCGACCGTGCGCTTGGCCAGCGACGGCGAAATGCCTTTGGCGATATCGAGACCGGAGATGCCGTTTTCAAATTCGCGGCGTGCGCCGTCGGGAAAGGTCAGCGTGACCATCGTCGTCCTCCTTGCTCACTCCTGCAAACCAGGCAGGTAAGCGATTGGCGCGTGATCCCGAAAAGTGGGTACCGGTTTTCGGATCAGATCACGCGCAGATAAAACTATTTTCCAGTTTTCGCTGGCGGCGTTTGATTCGTGCCGCGCCAGCGCCCGTAGCGCCACGGCATATACCAGCGGGCGTGCGCGGGTAAAGTATCGGGCACGAAATCAAGTCCCGAGGTGCCGAACGGGCCGCAGCGGCAGAAGCGCGAGAGCGTCATCCAGCCGCCGGCCCAAAGGCCGTGACGCATAAGCGCCTCGTCGCCGTATTCCGAACAGGTCGGCAGGTGCCGGCAGCGAAAGCCGATCAGCGGCGAGAGCGTATAGCGGTAGCCCTTGATCAGCGCCCGCCCCGCCAGCCGCGGCGCCCGTGCGGCTTGATCGAACAGCCTGTCGAGATCGTTCGCCATTACCCGGATACGGGCTTCAATCCGGCTTCGTATTCCCCGTCGACCAGAATAAAAGCCATCCGGCAATTCGCGCCGGAGGTATTTCGCCACGCGTGAATGGTGCCGTTCTGGACGACCACGTCGCCGGCTTTCAGATCAATTTCTGTGTCGTCCAGTAACAACGTCATCCGGCCTTCAAGCACGATCCCGTAGTCCACCGACTGCGTACGATGCATGAACGGATGGCGCTCGTAGAGCTTCGGGTCCGTCACCGGGTGCAGTCCCATCAACTCGAAAAGCTTCCCCGCCAGTTCCATCGGCGGCTTCGGCTTGCTGGCGTCTTCGGGCGGGAAGTCGATCACGCGAATGATGGTCCCGCCTTTCGGCGGCGGCACCTTGACCGGTCGGTCCCTGGTCGGGTCGCTCTTGGCGGAAATGTTCGCGGGAGCGGACTGCGTATTCCAGACTTCGTAGAACGCGAGGCCCGGCACCGCCGGTTGCGTGAAGACCACAGGCGGCTCTCCGTCTTCAACCACGATCGCTTTGCCATTCGCATCGTGTCCGGTGACGATCCTGCGCATCTTGGGCGCCATAGCTTTCTCCCTTGTTTATGGGCCTATTTGGCCTGCTTTTGTTCGATCTGGCCGATGGCGTCGACTACAGCGTCGAAGGTTAGCAAGGTCGAAGCGTGCCGCGCCTTGTAGTCGCGCACCGGCTCCAGCACGGCGAGATCCGCCCACTTGCCGCCGGGCGCCGGGCCATTCTCCTTCAGCATCCGGTACATCTGCTCGCGCACCTGGCGAAGCTCCGCTGCACTCGAGCCGACCACATGCCGCGCCATGATCGAAGACGATGCCTGTCCGAGCGCGCAGGCGCGCACGTCATGGGCGAAGTCGGTGACCTTGTCTCCGGCCATGGTCAGATCGACCGTAACGGTCGACCCACAGAGCTTGGAGTGGGCGGTCGCCGAGGCGTCGGGGTGCGGCAACCGGCCTCCCCGCGGAATGTCGGCGGCGAGCTCCAGGATGCGGCGGTTATAAACATCATTCAGCATGGTCAGGCTGCGTTCAGCATTCTTGGTCTATTCCCTACTCCGCGAATTTGCCGCAATCCAACACCAAGTTTCTTCACGGCTTGCGGGAACTAATGTACGGGGGTGCCGGTTCTCACGGGTGCTGACCGCCCTAAAGACAAGAAGGCGGAAAGTTTTCGGGAAACTGCCACAGAGGCGTCTTTCGCAAGTCAAAGTCCCCGGAAAGATAAGACCGATAAGCTCGGGTTGGAAGGCACCCGGCTGACGGGAAGAAATGTGCCTCCTGCATAGCCGCCCCTCCGCCCGGAGGCCGGACTGCAAAACGAGAATGGAAGCCGGACGACGGGCGTCGCCGGTACGAATGGAGAAGACCAAGATGGATGCCGTCGTCACGTCGCTGCTGAAGCAGCCGGATGCAGCACCCGAACTAGCACCGGTAAAGCGCCCCTCCCGCGAAGAGGCAGAGGCTGCTGCGCGTACGTTGATCGCCTGGGTCGGCGACAACCCGAACCGCGAAGGCTTGCTCGATACGCCGCGCCGCATGGTGAAGGCTTACGAGGAGGTATTCGGCGGCTACGGTGAAACCCCCGAAGAAATTCTCGGCCGCACCTTCGGCGAGATCGGCACGTTCGACGACCTCGTCGTCGTGCGCGACATCCCGTTCTTTTCGCACTGCGAACATCACATCATGCCCATGATGGGCAAGGTGCACGTCGCCTACTTTCCGGTAGAGCGCGTGGTCGGCCTCTCGAAATTTTCGCGCCTGATCGAAATTTTCGGCCGCCGCCTGCAGACGCAGGAGCATCTCACCTCGCAGATTACCGATGCCATTGACGAGCATCTGAAACCGCGCGGCTGCGCGGTGATGATCGAAGCCGAGCACATGTGCATGGCCATGCGCGGCGTGCAGCGTCAGGGCGTGTCGACCGTCACGACCCAGTTCACCGGCGTCTTCCGTGACGATCCGGCCGAACAGGTGCGGTTCTTCACGCTGGTGCGCGGCAGCCGCAAGGATTAACTCTTCCCTCCCAGCCTACCGACTGCCACGGGCTCGCTTACAAGGCGGGCCCGTTTTCTTTTGCGCGGCCGTGCTAGAACGGCTTCCGATTGTCAGGAAGATACGCCGATGCACGACAAAGACCGCGAGGAAGGCACGAACCTTCTGCCCCGCTTCGACGCGAACGGATTGATCAGCGCCATCGTCGCAGATGCGGCGAGCGGCGAAGTGCTGATGCTCGCGCACATGAACGAGGAGGCGCTGACGCGCACGATCGAGACGCGCGAAGGCTGGTTCTGGTCGCGCTCCCGCAAATCGCTCTGGAAGAAAGGCGAATCGAGCGGCAACGTCTTGCGCGTATCCGAAATGAGAATTGATTGCGACCAGGATGCGGTGCTGCTCAAGGTCAGCGTCTCGGGCGACGGCAAGACCTGTCACACCGGCCGGCGCTCCTGCTTCTATCGTTCGGTCCCGCTCGGCCGCGCAGGCGGCTCGCTGTCCTTCGAAAAGTGAAGCAAGGCTGACGCGATCCTGCCTAGGTTGGCTTCTAAAGCCCTGTCTCGCGGGCGACGATCGCACCGCGCCGCCGGAACTTCGCGGGTTCCATGAGCGTTGGGGTGAGCCATGTTGTTGAATGTATTCGGCCGTAAGACACCGGAAGAACCGGACCGCGACGTCCCCGTAGACCGGCAGGAGCCCAAGACCATCCGCCCGCGCATCGGCCTTGCGCTCGGCGGTGGTGCCGCACGCGGCTGGGCGCATATCGGGATTCTGCGCACCCTCGAGAAAGCCGGCATCAAACCCGACGTCGTCGCGGGCACGTCCATGGGCGCGCTTGCCGGCGGCGCCTGGGCGGCGGACCGGCTCGGCCAACTCGAAGAATTCGCCCGCTCGATCACCAAGCGCCGCATGTTCGGGTTCATGGACTGGCGGCTCGGCGGCAACGGACTGATTTCCGGCGGCAGGCTTGCGAAGCTTCTCGAACTGAATTTCGGGGAGTCCTCGATTGAGGACCTGCCCCTGAAATACGCGGCAATCGCGACCGAGCTTTCGTCCGGCCATGAGATCTGGCTCACGCGCGGCAATCTCATCCAGGCCATGCGCGCGAGCTATGCGCTGCCCGGCATCTTCACGCCGATCCGCATCGGCGGCCGCTGGCTTGTCGATGGCGCGCTCGTCAATCCGATTCCGGTGTCCGCGGCGCGCGCGCTCGGCGCCCGCGTGGTGATCGCGGTCAACCTGCACACCGACGTCTTCGGCAAGGGCACCGTCATTCAGGACAGCGGACCGATGGGCGAAGACGAGCCGCCGCAGCCCGAACCGGAAATGCATCCGCGCCGGCTGTTCGGCAATGTCTTCGGCCTGCCGCGGCCACGCGTCGCCACGCCGGAAGACGGCCCTCGCGGCATCTCCTCGGTGATGATGGATGCCTTCAACATCACGCAGGACCGCATCTCGCGTTCGCGTCTGGCCGGCGATCCGCCCGATGTGATGATCACGCCGCGGCTCAACCAGATCGGCCTGTTCGAGTTCTACCGCGCGGAAGAGGCGATCAAGGCCGGCGAAGAAGCCGCGGAGCGCGCGCTCGCCGGCATCGCCGAGGTCGTCGCATCGCTGACGGCCTGAGCTCAGGCCGTCGCGATATATTGCTTCAGCTCTTCGCTCTCGCGTTCCATCTCCTCGAGACGAAGCTTGACGACGTCGCCGATGGAAATTACTCCGGTAAGCCTGCCCTGCTCGACGACCGGCATGTGACGGAAACGGCCCGCCGTCATCAGGTGCATGATCTGCTGAATGGTGTCGTCCGGCCTGCAGGTCTGCACCGGCGATGTCATCGCCGACGCCACCGTATTCTCGAACCTGTTGTTATCCGTGTTGGAAAGCAGGTGAACGATATCGCGCTCGGACAATACGCCCACGACCTCGCCGTTTGTCGCGGTGACGATCAATGCGCCGATCCGGTATTTCGTCAGCATCGCAATCGCGTCGAGCAGTTTCTGCTCGGGCGCAATGGTCACGACGTCGGCGCCTTTCAAATTCAGGATCTTGCGAACGGTCATCGAGCCCTCCGGGTGAACGGAACCGATAGACCAACCATGATTGGATGAATTTGGTTGCGTCGCAAGCTGCGATGCGAGACGACCGCTTTAGTGCAGCGTCGGCCGGCGGATCGGATCGAACAGCGGAAACAGCAACAGCCCGGCAACGAAACCGCCGACATGCGCCTGCCAGGCCACCGTCCCTTCGGAGAGATTGGTCATCGCGCTGGTCAGTCCGAACAACAGATTGAGCGAGAACCACACACCCAGGAAAACGAGAACCTGCGGATTTCGCAGCGCGCGCGACAAGGGCGAAGCCGGCACCCGGAAAGCTTCGGGGCCGGAATTGCGCCAGGGCCCGAGCGGCCCACCGGCTTCGAACGCAAAGCGCAGCGCCGCTGCCATCGCGCCCGAGATCGCCGCCGAAGCGCCGACCAGCGGCGCCACGTCGCCTCGAAAAAAGTACAGATGCATCGCCGCCCCCGCCGCTGCGGTCACTGCGCTGAACAGGAGAAACCGTAGCGTCCCGAACCGCCAGGCGACTGCGCTACCAAAGGCGAGAAACCAGATCAGATTGACCGCGAGATGAATCGCATCGCCATGCAGGAAGGCGTAGGTCACGAACGTCCAGATGTCGGCCGGCAGCCCTCCGGGCAGCAGGCCGTTCAGCACCGGCACGTGGCTGTAGCGCGCCGGGAGGAACGCCGTCCAAAGCAGCACTTTCAGGTCGGCTTCCTGCGACAGGAATTGCCGCAGCACATGCACCGCAATCATGATTGCGGATAACGCAATGATAACCGGAGGAAGGTTCAGCGCGGGCTGCCGCCGCGCTTCCAGGGGGAAGTTCGCGTAATTCACCGCTCCCCCATAATGGCCGCCGCGAAGCCCGGCAAGGCTCGGGGAAGACAGCGGACGGGACAAAGAAAAGACCCGCGAAATCCCCATTTCGCGGGCCGGTCACATCCCCGTAGAACGAATTTCAGTTTGCGCGGACCGCTTTTTTGACCGGCGCCCCGAACCCGAGGTCTGCCGGCCGGCCTGCGAAGTGCAGAAGAACCTTGAGCCGTTCTCTTCATAGCGGTTCCAGTCCAAGGAGAAAGCGAAAGCGCTCGTTAACCCTACCTGCCGCGGCCTGTTAATGGCCTTACCTTCGGCACAGCCCCTGCTCGGTAGCCGTGGCACCGTCCCAAGTTGCAACGGACGGCCGGGAATACGAGTGGGAGCGAAGCAATGAGACATCCATCAGCGCGAGCGCTGCACGCCTATTGGGACCGGCTGCGCGCGGGCCGCGCTGCGCCGGAGCGCTCGGAAATCGAGCCTGCCCAGATCGGGCGGCTGCTCGGCGACGTCTTCCTTCTCGAGAACTCCGAAAATCCCCGTTACGCCGTTCGCCTTGCAGGAACGCGGCTTTGCGCGCTGATTGGCCATGAAATGCGGGGGCGCAGCTTCGGCGCCTTCTTCGCCGCGGAGGACCGACCGACGCTGTTCGGGCTCCTGGAGGGCGTTGCCGACGGCCAGATCCCGGCGGTTTCCAGCCTGCTTGGCGAAACCGACGACGAGCGGACGGTCGATCTGGAAATGATTCTCCTGCCGCTTCGCCACCGCGGAAAGACCCACGCCAGAATGTTCGGGGCGATCGTCCCGCTGGATGTCCCATATTGGACCGGAACCTCGCCGCTCGCCCGGCTGCGGATCAAGACGCTGCGCATGGTGATCC
>JAEZFA010000323.1 GCA_023417665.1 Pseudomonadota bacterium
CGGGGGGGTGGGGGGGGGGCCAAGCCATGACCGGATTGCCTCTTCAGAGACGCTTTTGGTTTCGCGCACGGCATTGGCCCAGCCATCGGCAAGCTGCTCGATCAGTGCATGATCTTTCTCGTCGAGCCGCCATGGACTGTCGTTCAATTCGGTATCGTAGCCCAGTGAAGCGAGCGTTTCTGCCATGAAGCCGATCGCGCGATTGCCGGCTGAAGGTCCGAAGCCCTTTTCCTTGCCGAAGTCCCGCTCGAACGCTTGTTTCATCTGCTCGTCGGCTTCGTGTGCCGGCGACCAGGTTGCCGTCTCGTCATGCACGAGGGTCGTGTAAAGCGGCAGCCGGTCCTTCACGAGCTTCTCGCAAAAGCGTTCGATCCAGTTTTCCGAGACGAGGTCGAAGAGTGCGGCCGAGGTCACGAGGTCGGGCTTCTGCTCGCCCCATGGCGCGGGATTGGCGTTCAGATCGGCGCGTTTGACTTCAACCCGGATCCGCTTTCCGCTTTTTTCGATTTCCAGACCCGCCGCGGTAGGCCGCGATTTGTCCGCCCATGCGCTGATGAAGTCGAGCGACGCCGCAAGCAGTTCGGCGTCGTAATCCACGAGTACCCAGCGTTGCCGCTCGCCCAGTGCAAGCGCAGTCCCGCGCAGGTTGGAGCCAGCTCCGGCACCGAGATCGTAGATCACCGGCTCGCGCTTTGCGGAAAGATGGTTCGCTACCTTCAAGAGCAGACCCTGGTCGCGCGAGCGGTGATCGACCGGCTCGCGCAAGCGCAGCCAATCGGCGGAGAAGCTCATGCGGCAGCCTTTGCATGCGCGCGGTCGAGAGCGCCCGCGACGCGCTGTGCCGTGTCGCTCCAGCGCGGAAGTTTCTTTGCGTAGTCCCATGCCGCGTCGGCACGTCTGGCAAGTTCGGCGGGCGAGGTGAGGAGCCTGCGCAATGTCAGCGCAAGTTCGCCGGCGTTGCCCGGCGCAACAAAAACGCCGGCGTCCTTCGGCACGGTCTCCACGAGCGCTCCACCCGAGCCCGCAATCACCGGCAGGCCGCGCGCAAGCGCTTCGGTAAAGGCCATGCCGTAGCCTTCGAAGTGCGAAGGCAGCACGAACAGCGATGCGCTCGAATATTCTTGCTCCAGTCCCGCATCGTCGAGCGGACCGAGGAGCACGGTGCGGTTCTTGATGTTTCCGTCGGTGATTTCCGTCTCCAGCGCCTGCATGGCAACCGCGTCGCGGTCCGCACTTCCGGCGACGCGCCATTCCCATTCGAGGTCGCGGACTTTGGAAAGCGCTTTCGCGAGCGTGTTGTGTCCTTTGCGCCGCGTGATCGCGCCGACCGAGAGCAGGCGAGGCGGCACCGCGTCGCCCTTGGCGCGCTGCGCGGGTTCGGTGCCGGGTTCGGCAACCGTAAGATCGGCCGGAGCAACATCGAATTCCCGCGCGAGCAGTTCGGCGGTGGAACGGCTGGTCGCAATGGTCGCGATCGCGCGCGAGAGTGCTTCACGCTCGGTGCGATGCAGATAGTCGATGCGATCGGAAGTCAGTCCGGTTTCGAAGGCGAGCGGATGATGGCACAGCGCCACCAGTTTCGCCTTGAGCGCTTTCAGCGTCTCGCGGGGAATTGCACCGAGCGCAAGTCCGTCGACCATGACCAGCGCATCGGCGGGAATTTCCGCAAGCAATCTTTCAGTTTCGGCAAGCGCCGCATCCGAAGGCGAGGGAAACTCACCGGACAACTGCAGATGCCGCACGCGCCAGCCGTGCGCCGGCAGCTCGGCGATTATCCGCTTGTCGTAGCGGTAACCGCCGGTCGGTGTATCGAGATCGCCGGGAATGGCGAAGACGACGTCGCGCATGAAATCAGACCGCCGCCTCGTACCAGCCGCGCGCAACATGCGACTCGTGCATGGTGACGCGAATTCTGGAAACACCTTCGGAGTCCGCGCCGAGCTTCCCGGCTTTCAGCGCCTTCTTCATTTCCTCGAAGATATGCCGCGCAAGAAACTCGGTGGTGGTCTGTTTGCCGGCAAACTCCGGCACCTCGTCGAGATTGCGGTAGTTGATCGGCGCGAGCACCGCTTTGAGCGTGTCGATCGCCGCCCCGATATCCACCACGACCTCGTTGGGGCCGAGCTTTTCGCGGAAGAACGCCACGTCACAGACGAAGGTCGCGCCGTGCACCCGTTGCGCGGGGCCGAAGAACTCGCCCTTGAAGGAGTGGGCGATCATGATGTGGTCGCGGACTTCGACGGCGTACATGGCGAGGCGTTCCTTGTTGGGAGATCAGTAGCGGACCAGCGCGCCGAGGCCGGGCGCTTGTGGTGACAGCAGGCGCGACAATTGCTGCGGAAGTTCGGCAAAGGGCACCTCCTCCCCGATCAACGCGTCGAGCCGATCGTCGGCAAGCATCCCGATGGCCGCGCGAAGCCGCCGTTGCATCGTCCAGCGCTTGGCGCGGCTCGCGCAGATATTGCCGACCTGGCTCGAAATCAGTCGCAGGCGCCGCGAATGAAAAGCATCGCCGAGCGGGACGTTGACCATGCCGGTCCCGAACCAGCTTGCCTCAACGATCGTTCCTTCGACGCCTGCGAGCTTCAAGGCGAGTGTAAGCCCTGCGGCAGATGCTGTCGTATGGATCACGAGATCGGCTTCGCCCGGCGCATCCCCGGGCAGGGCAAAATCGACATTCAGTTTCCGCGCAATTTCCGCTCGGGCGGGCTCGATATCGACCAGCGTGACCTCGGCCCCCGGCAGGCAGCTGGCGATCGACGCGACCAGCATACCGACGATGCCGCCGCCCACGATCACGATCCGGTCCGCCGGCTGGGCGCTGCCGTCCCATAGGATATTGAGCGCAGTTTCCATGTTCGCGGCGAGCGTCGCGCGCCGGGGCGGTACGTTGTCGGGGATGATGAACGCCCGTTCAGCCGGGACGACGAAACGATCCTGATGCGGATAGAGCGCGAAGACGTGCTTGCCCTTGAAGGCAGCGGGCCCTTCTTCGACTACGCCGACGGCGGAGTAACCATACTTTACCGGGAACGGGAATTCGCCTTCCTGCGCTGGGGCTTTCATCCGGCCCCATTCGGCTTCAGGCACCTTGCCTTCGAAGACCAGCCGTTCGGTGCCGCGGCTTATGCCCGAATAGAGTGCGCGCACGAGCAAATCGTCCGGGCCAGGATCACCAATTGTTGCAGCCCGTAACTCGGCTTCGCCGGGCGCAACGTACCAAAGCGCCTGCGCCGGATTGTTCTTAGGTTTAACGCTCGGGGTCACCGGAAGGCCTTAGCAAATAAAATGGAACGCGCTACCAATTAGCGAGTTTTCGCCACGGATTTGTACCGGTTGTCGGCGAGAAGGCGCTAACGCGCAAGCAGGGGACGTCTTACCACCTATGTCAATCGAATCCACTTCCGCCGAGGCCAAAACGGCCATCGGCATCGCTACCGATGCGACCAGTGCCAACCGCCTGATTGGCGAAACCACTCCAACAGGAACGCAGTCCGTCAAACTGATCTGGCGCCGCCGGGTCATCTTTGCGGTGCTGGCCGTTGCCACCATGCTCGGCATGGCGGCATGGCTCATCCATATCCTGGCGCATGATGGCTTCGGCTTTCTCGACGCGCTTCTGGTCGTCTGCTTCCTGACCTATGTGCCCTGGATCGCCATCGGCTTCTGGAATTCGGTGATCGGCTTCTTCTTCATGAACTTCCGGAAGGATCCGCTGCCGCAAATCACACCGGTGGTGCTGAAAGCCCGGGACACCGATCCGATCACGGTCCGCTCGGCAATCACCATGACGGTCCGCAACGAAGATCCGGCTCGTGCATTCGCCCGCCTTCGCGTCATCAAGCGGAGCCTCGACAAGACCGGGCAAGCCGATCACTTCGACTTCTTCGTGCTCTCCGATACCAACCGCGACGATGTAGCGGCGCTCGAGCAAGCCGCGGCGGATGAATGGAATAAGGAATTCCCCGGCGTCTCGAAACTCTATTATCGCCGCCGCGAGAGCAATGTTGGCTACAAGGCCGGCAACATTCGCGATTTCTGCGAGCGCTGGGGCAAGAACTACGAGTTCATGGTTCCGCTCGATGCCGACTCGATCATGACCGGCGAAACCATCGTTCGCATGATCCGTATTCATCAGGCCAATCCGCGTCTCGGGATTCTGCAAAGCCTGATCGTCGGCATGCCTAGTTCGAGCTTCTTCGCGCGCGTCTATCAGTTTGGCATGCGCCACGGTTTGCGGGCGTACATCTCCGGCTATGCCTGGTGGCATGCCGACTGCGGCCTGTTCTGGGGTCACAACACCACGATCCGCATTCAGCCGTTCTATGATTACTGCAAGCTGCCGCTGCTTCCCGGCAAGCCGCCGTTCGGCGGACACATTCTTTCGCATGACCATATCGAAGCGATGATGATGCGCCGCGCGGGTTATGAAGTCCGCGTCATCCCGGAAGAGGTTGGCTCGTTCGAGGAAACCCCGCCGACCCTGCTTGACTTCGAAGCGCGGGACGTGCGCTGGGCCAACGGTAACCTGCAATATACGAAGCTTCTCGACATGCCGGGTCTGCAACCGGTGAGCTGGGTTCAGCTTCTCATGGCAATTCAGATGTTCGTCGGGCAGGGCGCGGTTGTCTTGTTTGCGATCCTCGCAGCCCTTGCCGTTGCACTGGCGCCGGCAGGTTCGGCGGCGACCTTCCCGATTTGGTCGGCGTTGGGCTTCTATGCCGCCTTTATTTTCCTCTTCATCGCGCCGCGCTTGTTCGGCGTGCTGGATGCCTTGATAAACTCGACGGCCCGTTATGGCGGGACGCTTCGTCTGCTGCTCGCGGGTGCGATCGATATGGTGTTCACCTTCGTGCATGCACCGCTGCAGATGTTTGCTGCGTCTTACTTCATGGTGGCCGCTCTCTTCGGCCGCAAGACCAAGTGGGACGGGCAGCAGCGTGACGGCTATCGCGTGCCATGGCGTGCGGCGGCGAAGACCTTCATGCCGCATACGCTGCTCGGCGTCGGGCTCATGCTTTTCGTGCTTTACTTCTCTCCGGTGTCCGCGATCTGGTTCGTGCCGTTTGTGTTCGGCCTGATCGTGGTGATTCCCTTCGCGGTCTATACCTCCGACACGCGGCTGGGCGCATGGGCAGAGCGCCACAAGCTCTGCGCCATGCCGGAAGAGTTTGACATGCCGGAAGAAATCCGCGCCGTGCAGGCAACGGCCGCCTGACGATGCTGGCCTGGCTGACTACGGGGCGGGCGATTCTTCGCTCGCTCCGCATTTACTACGGCGACCGCGCGCGCAACGCGAAGATGGACGCGATCTATGCGCGCTTCCTGAAGGCGGGCGATCTTGCGTTTGACGTCGGCTCTCATGTCGGGGATCGGACGGGATCTTTTCTCCGGCTGGGCGCCCGGGTGGTTGCCGTTGAGCCGCAGCCGGCGCTCGGTTCAGTGCTGAAGATCTTCTACGGCCGTAACGCGCGCTTCACGCTCGTTCGCGCGGCGATCGGCGCGAACGAAGGCGAAATCGAACTGAAGCTGAATACCCGTAATCCGACGGTCGCGACCGCGTCCGACGATTTCATCAAGTCGGCCGATGCGGCACCGGGTTGGGAAGGCCAGCAGTGGGACGATAGGATCAGGGTGCCACTGACGACGCTCGATGCATTGATCGCGCGCCACGGAAAGCCGGCATTCGTGAAGATCGACGTCGAGGGCTTCGAAGACGAAGTCCTCGCCGGCCTTTCGCAGCCGCTCGCGGCACTCTCGATCGAATTCACCACGATTCAGCGCGATGTCGCGCTGAAAGCAATTGCAAGACTGGCCGGGATGGCGGCGTATCGCTTCAACGCAGCGCTCGGAGAAAGCCAGCAGTTCAGCCATTCCGCAGGGCTGTCGGCCCCGGAAATTTCCCGGTGGCTGCAGGAATTACCGATCGAGGCCAATTCCGGCGATATCTATGCGAGCCTCGATGGACCGGCACTGGCGGCCAATCCTTCAAGCTGATCCCGCAAACGTGCATGGGGTGGCGTTCGCGCCCGGCCTAAACTGGAATAAATAAAGAATTGGATGCACCGCTTTGCGGGGCGGAGGAAACATGACCGACGTAATCCCCTACAACCCGGAAGAGAAGAGCGCCCAGCCGCCCTCGCTCTATCCTCCCTATAAATCGACGGTGCTTCGTGCTCCGAAGCAGCCGCTCGTAATTCTGCCCCACACGCTGTCGGAAGTGACCGGCCCGGTCTATGGACACGGCAAGGTGCTGCCGATCGACGCCGATCTGACCCGTCAGCATGCCGGCGAGCCGCTCGGTGAACGCATCATCGTCAGCGGCCGCGTGCTGGATGAAAACGGCCGCCCGGTTGCCAATACGCTGGTCGAAGTCTGGCAGTGCAATGCCGCCGGCCGTTATATCCACGCGCGAGACCAGCATCCCGCGCCGCTCGATCCGAATTTTTCCGGCGCGGGCCGCGTCGTCACCGACGCCGAAGGCAATTACAAGTTCACCACGATCAAGCCCGGCGCTTATCCGTGGCGCAACCATCCGAATGCGTGGCGCCCGGCGCACATTCATTTCTCGATGTTCGGACCGAGTTTTATCAATCGCCTCGTTACGCAGATGTATTTTCC
Organism: Pseudomonadota bacterium; assembly: GCA_023417665.1. Taxonomy (GTDB): domain Bacteria; phylum Pseudomonadota; class Alphaproteobacteria; order Rhizobiales; family Xanthobacteraceae. The sequence goes on from JAEZFA010000323.1 coordinate 6,622, forward strand.
CGGCGATCCGCTGTTCGCATTCGATCCAATCTATCAGGGCATTCCAGACGAAAAAGCGCGCGAGCGCATGGTAAGCCGTTTCGATATGGACACGACCGTTCCCGAATGGGCGCTCGGCTACAAGTTCGACATCGTTCTGCGCGGCCGCAATGCCACGCCGATGGAGCATTGATCGTGAGCAAGCAGCGTTTCGGTCAGACGCCGTCGCAGACGGTCGGCCCATTCTTTCATTTCGGATTGCCCTACGAGGGCGACAGCAACCTGATCGTCGGTGACGCGCAGGGCGAACGTATTGTTGTCGAGGGACGTGTTACCGATGGTGCGGGCGAGCCGGTGCCGGACGTAATGATCGAAGTCTGGCAGGCGAATGCCGCAGGTAAATACGATCATCCTGAAGATACGCAGGATAAGCCGGTCGATCCGGGGTTCCACGGATTCGGCCGTTGCGCGACGAACAATGATGGCGTGTTTCGCTTTGACACGGTGAAGCCGGGCACGGTGCCCGGGCCCGGCAACTCGTTGCAGGCGCCGCATCTGGTCACCTTCGTGTTCGGTCGTGGCATGCTCAAGCAGCTTTTGACCCGAATTTATTTCGAGGATGAGGCGCATAACGCGAACGATCCCGTACTCGGCCTGGTGCCGGACGAGCGGCGCAATACCTTGATTGCGCGCAAAACCGCTCCTTCGAAATATGCCCTGAACATCGTATTGCAGGGCGAGGGCGAGACGGTTTTCTTCGAGTACTGAGCGCGAAAGGCGCCGCAACGCGCGGTCCGTTTGCTTGCGAAACAGCAAGAATGATTCGTTCTTGCTGCTGAAGTTCCGTGCGGGGCGCGTTCTCGATAGATAATTTGTATTAGTTCGCGCAGGTCACGCGGATTTTTTCAATCCACTTGCCGTGAGCTTCTTCGTTCTCCGATGGAGAACCGCCTGCATGCTGCGGCGCAAGATAAATATACGCTTGCTTTACCGGTCCGCGATTTTGCAAGATCGTTGGAGCGCCAACATGCGCTTCATGGAAACGCGGCGAAGACCGCGGTTCGGCTCTCCGTTCCGGAGCGCCGTTCTCAGGGAGGACTTACTCTATGCCGACCAAAAAAGGTTCGGGCGCGCCGGTAGCTGGCCGCCGGAAATTCTTGAAGACTGCCGGTCTCACCAGCGCCGCCGCGGTCGCGACGATCGCGATGCCGCAGGTATCGCGTGCGCAGACGCAGACTTGGAAATATCAGTCGACCTGGCCGACGAAGGATATCTTCCATGAGTTCGCGGTCGATTACGCGAATGTGGTCAACAACCTCTCGGGCGGTCGTCTGAAGCTCGACGTTCTTGCCGCGGGCGCGGTCGTTCCCGCGTTCCAGCTCGCCGATGCCGTGCACTCGGGCGTTCTTGAGGCGGGCCACGGTGTTTGCGCTTACTGGTACGGCAAGCACAAGGCTTACTCGCTGTTCGGCACCCCGCCGTCGTTCGGCTGGGACGCCAACGGCTTCCTTGCCTGGTTCTATAATGGTGGCGGCGAAGCGCTCTACAAGGAACTGGTCAACGACACGCTGAAGCTCAATCTTACCGGCTATCTCTATTTCCCGATGCCGACCCAGCCGCTTGGCTGGTTCAAGAAGGAAATGAAGACCGGCGAGGACTTCAAGGGCATGAAGTATCGCACGGTCGGCCTCTCGGCCGACGTGTTCAAGGAGATGGGCGCCGCCGTGACCATTCTTCCGGGCGGCGAAATCGTTCCGGCAATGGACCGCGGCCTGCTCGACTCGGCAGAATTCAACAATCCGTCGTCCGACATTCTGCTCGGTTTCCCCGATGTCGCGAAGTACTTCATGCTCGGCAGCCATCATCAGCAGATGGAAGCCTTTGAAGTCATCTTCAACAAGCAGAAGGTCGAAGCGCTGCCGAAGGAGCTTCAGCAGGTTCTGCGCTATGCCGCGCACGCCTCGTCTTCCGAGCAGATCTACAAGGCTTACGATCGCTATTCTGGCGACCTCGAGGCCATCAAGAAGCGTGGCGTGAACGTCGTGAAGTCGCCGCCGGCGCTTCTCAATGCACAGCTTGATGCATGGACGAAGGTAATCGCCGAGCAGTCGAAGGAGCCGTTCTTTGCGAAGGTGATCGCGTCGCAGAAGGCGTGGGTCAAGAAGACCTATCCCTATCTGAGCACGAACAACCTCGACAGCGCCGCGCTCGAATCGGCGTACAAAAAGCTCATCGGCTAGTTCCGACGTAATGCGAGGAACCCGCGCGGACCGACCTCCGCGCGGGTTCTGCTATTAGCGACCACAACGTAAAATCCGCATAACAAACGACGTGTCGGTCGATACTGCATGGGAGACGGCACTGGCGTCTTCGCTTTGTTTTGCGGGTCGTCGACGGAGGGCTGCGATGAAGAACCTGCCAATGATCCTCGGAATCGTCGGAGGCCTGTTCGGTCTTTGGGCTGGCATCAGCTTCTATGGTGCCGACT
>JAEZFA010000328.1 GCA_023417665.1 Pseudomonadota bacterium
GCGTACAACTGCTCGTGCTCGGCGTGATGGGCGAATACATCGCGAAAATCCTGTCCGAGCTGAAACGCCGGCCTTCTTACTTCATCGCCGAAAGCAGTCTGCGCGAAACCGGAACCACGGAATATACCGAGCGTCCTTCCGGCACGCCGCGCGAGGCTGCTGAGTGAAGCGCATCGTCATTTGCGCGGACGACTACAATCTTGCGCCGGGCGTCTCGAAGTCGATCCGCGAACTGATCGCACGCGGCCGGCTGAACGCTACATCGGTCATGACGATCTTTCCCGGGCTTGCGGAAGAGGCAAAGGCGCTCGTCGAAACCGCCGCGCCGGGGGCGATCCAGCTCGGATTGCACCTCACGCTTTCCGGCGGCTTTGCGCCGCTCGCGGCGTCGCCGCTGCCGACCGCGGACGGCATGCTGCCTTCGATGGCCGTCCTGCACTCCCCGAGATCGCATTTTCGTCTCGACCGCAAGAACATCGCCGCCGAGATCGAGGCGCAACTCGGAGCCTTCGAGAAGGCCTTCGGCCGCGCGCCGGATTATGTCGATGGCCACCACCACTGCCAGCTCGTGCCGGGCGTGCAGAAGGTTTTTCTGGAAACCGTGGCCCGGCGCACGCCGAAAGCCTGGGCCCGCCAATGCGCGCCCGCGCGCAAGGCGACGCTGCTGCGCGCCGACAACAAGACGCGCTTCCTCGGCCTGCTCAGCCTCAATTTCATCCGCCTGGCAAAAAAGGCCGGCGTGCCGGTGAACCCCTCGTTCTCGGGAGCGTATGACTATGCGGGCGGCACGCGCTTTGCGGAACTTTTTCCGCGCTTCCTCGCCGAACTCACCGATGACGGCGTCATGATGTGCCATCCGGGATATATCGACGAAATCCTGCGCAGCCGCGACATTCTGCGCGAACCGCGGGAACAGGAACATTCCTTGCTTGCGAGCGAGCAGTTTCTCACTGCAATGCGTGACGCCGGAGCCAGCCTTGCCGGAACAAGCCGACCTTCTTGAGAACATCAAAGCCAACTGGAAGACGTATCTCTGGCGCGCGCTCGGCGGCGCCATCGGCATCTACGCGATGATGTTTCTCGCAGAAATGGGCCATCTGCCGATCGCGCTCGTGCCCTTCGCGACGTCGGTCGTCAACGTGATCGCGCTACCAGACGCGCTGCCGGGCCAGCCCCGCGCGCTCATCGGCGGCCATCTGATCTCGGCCCTGGCCGGGCTTTCCGTGCTTTCGATCTTCGGCTCCAGTGCGCTTGCCGCGGCGCTCGCGGTGGGCCTTGCCATTGTCGCGATGCACCTGACGCGCACTATGCATCCGCCGGCCGGAATCAATCCGCTGATTATCGTGACGGCGTCACTGCCGTGGAGCTTCCTGTTCGTTCCGGTGCTTGCCGGCGTCGTGATCCTCACCGCGCTCGCTTACATCTGGCACGGCATCGAGAACCACTTCGTCGATCACGAAGGAAAATGGCCGACGCACTGGTACTGAACCGCCCTCATGGATTCCGTTTGAGCAGCCGTTTTTCCTGCATGAACGCGACGTAAGCAGGCGGCGCTACGAAATTTCGTGTTTACGTCTTCTGCGCAGGCTTTTATGCCGACATAACAAGTGGCACATCGCTTGCTCCGCTACGCGGCAATTCAAGTAGCCGCGCGGCGAATGCGTCGTCGGCATGAACGGAGAATGCCATGCGTCGCAGAGACTTTACGAAGCTTGCTCTTACCGCCACCGCCGCAACCGTAGCCGCTCCGGCGGTGGTGCGCGCCCAGCAGACCTTCAACTGGAAGATGACGAGTGCTTACGGCCCGAAGGCTGCGTTCTATTCGGTCGGCCCCGGCAGCGCGACGGATCTGTGCAAACGCATCGAAGCAATGTCGAACGGCAGACTGAAGATTCAGTTCTTCGGCGCGGGCGAACTGGTTCCGGCGATGGAAGGTTTCGATGCGGCTGCCGCCGGCACCGTCGAAATGAACTACGGCAACGCTTACTTCTGGACCGGAAAGAGCTTCGCCGCGCAGTATTTTACCGCCGTTCCCTTCGGCCTGAACTTTCAGGGCATCAACGGCTGGCTCTATGACGGCGGCGGCATGGCGCTTTATCAGGAGGTCTACGACAAATTCGCGCTGGTGCCGAAAGTCTGCGGCAATACCGGCGTGCAGATGACCGGCTGGTTCCGGAAGGAAATCAAATCGGCCGAAGACTTCAAGGGCCTGAAGATGCGCATTCCCGGCCTCGCCGGCCGCGTCTATCAGAAGCTGGGCGTCGACGTGCGCCTGCTGCCCGGCGGCGAAATTTTCCCCGCGCTCGAACGCGGCGTCATCGACGCGGCCGAATTCGTCGGCCCCTATCTCGATCGCCAGCTCGGGCTGCAGAAGGTCGCGAAGTACTACTACACGACCGGCTGGCACGAGAGCGCGACGGTCTCCGAAGTTGCGATCAACAAGGCGGCCTGGGACAAGCTGCCGGCCGACCTCAAGGCGATCGTCGACAATGCCTGCGCGGCCTGCAACGTCGTCAGCGAGGCTTGGTGCCAGAAGAACAACGCGGAAGCCTTCGAAGACCTCGTGAAAAACCAGGGCGTGATTGCGCAGCCGCTGCCTGACTCCGTGGTCGCCGCCTTGCGCAAGGGCACCGAGGAAGTGATCGCCGAAGCGGTCGCGAAGGACCCGCTCGTGAAGAAGGTCAATGACAGCTACATGGCCTATCTCGCCAAGTACAAGTCCTGGACCGCACTCTCCGAGGGCGTCTATCACTCGAAGGTCCTTGCGTAATCCCATGAAGGCCGCAGCGTCGAT
>JAEZFA010000330.1 GCA_023417665.1 Pseudomonadota bacterium
CGACCGTGGTGGTGATGAACCCGACTCACTTCGCCGTCGCGCTCAAATACGAGCAGGGGATGGGGGCGCCGATCTGCGTCGCCAAGGGGCAGGACAATATCGCGCTCAAGATTCGCGAGATCGCCTATCGCCATGCCGTGCCGGTCGTCCAGAATCCGCCGCTTGCCCGTGCCCTGTTCAAGGCGGTGGACGTGGAACAGGAGATCCCGGTCGAGCACTATAAAGCGGTGGCCGAACTGATTGGCTACGTCATGAAGCTCCGCAATTCCCAGCGAATTGCGGGGGGCCGGAGATAAACTTGCGAAACGAAGGGGTTCTCAGGCAAACGGGTATCGCGGAAAGCGGCCTCTCGCGGGAGACGGGGCAAATGACGCCTCACGACGACGAACCGGTCAATGTTGACCGCATCCAGGCGACGGGGTCCATCGGGCTCGTGATCGTTGTCGCCTTCGCGCTGGTTTCGACCGCCGTCTTTCTCCTGTTCCTCGGACGCGATCAGGCCGATCCCTATATTATCGCGGTGCTTGCGGCGCTCGCCGTGATCGGGGTGTTCGCACTCTTCTCTTATGCATCCGGCGTGATCGAGTTTGCCGGACGGGCGGGCCGCAACGACCTGACCAAGGCGCTTGCCGATTCTGGTTCGGAAGGCGTTTCGATCGTCGATCAGTCGGGGCGGGTGCTTTATGCGAACCGCGCCTATATGGACCTGACCGGCGCCGAGCATCCCGACGACGTTCGTCCGGTGGAGCGTCTCTTCACCAGCGATCCTTCGGTTGCCGATGCGATCTACCGGCTGGCGCAGGGCGTGCAGGGCGGCCGCTCGCATGCCGAGGAAATCCGCGTGCCGAATGCGGAAAGCGCCGGCATCCGCTGGTTTCGCATCCGCTCGCGTCCGCTCGGCGCGAAAGGGCGTCTCGCCAAGCTTTCGGCCTGGACCATCGCCGACATCACGCGCGACCGCGAAAAGCAGGAAAGCGCTTTCCAGTCGCTGCAACATGCAATCGACTTTCTGGATCACGCACCGGCCGGGTTCTTCTCGTCCGATGCGCAGGGCCGCGTGAGCTATCTCAACACCACGCTTGCAAGCTGGCTGGGCTACGACATCGCCGAGATCGGCGCTGAAGGACTGAAGATCGGCGATCTCGTGCAGGGCACCAGCGCGGCACTGCTCACCAATCTCGCGCCGGCGCCGGGAGAGGTGAAAACCGAAATCCTCGACATCGATCTGCGCAAGAAGAACGGCACCAGCCTGCCGGTGCGGCTGATGCATCGTGTCGCTTTCGCATCCGACGGCACGCCCGGCGTATCGCGCACGCTGGTCCTGTCGCGGGCGAAAACCGAAGAGAAGCAGGATGCGCTGCGCGCCGCGGAAATCCGCTTTGCGCGCTTCTTCCACAATTCTCCGGCGGCGATTGCGACCGTCGACCGTGCCGGCCGTGTACTCAATTCCAACGCGACCTTCGCGCGGCTGTTCGGCGCGGCGGCGGACGAGAAGGGCGCGCGGCAAACCGTGTTCTCCTTCGTGCCCGAGGCAGAGCGCGCGAAACTCGAAGCGCTCATGCGCCGGGTGCTGGAAGGCGGCTCGGCGCAGCATGAGGTCGAACTGCCGCTGGCCGGGCAGGAGGGACGCTTCGCGCGCTTCTTCGTGACGCCGGTCGAGGAAGATTCCGGCGAAGCGGGTGAAGCGGCGATCGTGCATGCGATCGACACCAGCGAGGAGAAGAAGCTCGAGCTTTCGTTTGCGCAGGCACAGAAGATGCAGGCGATCGGCGAGTTCGCCGGCTTCATCGCGCATGACTTCAACAACGTGCTGACGACCATGATCGGCAATGCCAGCCTGCTTCTGGTCAAGGTCCGCCCCACCGATCCGGGTTTTCAGGAACTGAACCAGATCCGGCAATACGGCACGCGGGCGGCGGCGCTGGTGCGGCAGCTGCTCGCTTTCGCGCGGCGCGAAACGCTGGTGCCGGAAATGCTGCAGGTCGGCGACGTCATCTCCGATCTCGCAACCGGGCTGATGCGCCGGGTCGCCACCGAGAAAGTGAAGATCGAGACGAATTACGGTCGCGACCTGTGGCCGGTGAAGGCGGACATCAATCAGTTCGAGCGCGTGCTGATCAACCTCGCCGCGAATGCGCGCGATGCGATGCCGAACGGCGGAACGCTCACGATCACCACCGCGAATGTGACGGCCGAGGAGTCACGCAAGTTCCGCTATGACGGCATGCCGCCAGCGGAATATGTGATGATCGAGGTCGCCGACAGCGGGACCGGGATTGCGCCGGAGGCGATCGGCAAGATCTTCGAGCCGTTTTTCACGACCAAGGACAAGAACAAGGGCACCGGCCTCGGGCTTGCGGCGGTCTATGGCATCGTCAAGCAGTCCGGCGGCTTCATCTATGTCGATAGCGAAGCCGGCAAGGGCGCGACCTTCCGCATCTTCCTGCCGCGCTATGTGCCGAGCGAAGGCGAAACCGCGGCCGCCCGCGATGCGGCGCAAAGCAAGGCCGCGGCCGACGCCAAGCCCGTCAACCTGACCGGGCGCGGCACCGTGCTGCTCGTCGAGGACGAAGACGGCGTGCGGCGCTTTGCAAGCCATGCGCTCACCATGCGCGGCTTCACCGTGCTCGAGGCGGCGGACGGCGAGGAAGGTCTTGAGGTCGCCAAGCGCGAAGACGGCAACATCGACATCATCGTTTCCGACGTGATGATGCCGGTGATGGACGGCCCGACCATGCTCAAGGAAATGCGCAAGGCCAACCTGAAGAAGACGAAAGTGATCTTCGCCTCTGGCTATTCCGAGGGACTTGCCGACCAGCTGCCCGGCGAGGAGTTCAGCTTCCTGCCGAAGCCGTTCGATCTCGTGGGGCTCGTGAAGGCGGTGAAAGAAGAATTGCAGCAGAACTGACGCTAGGCGCGCAACGCTTCCTCGACGAAATCCAGCCGGTCCTGCCCGAAGAACATCCGCTCCCCGACGAAGAAGGTCGGCGCGCCGAAGGCGCCGCGGGAAACCGCTTCCTCGGTGTTGGCGCGCAGTTCGTCCTTGACGCTCTGGTCTTCGATCAGGCCGAGCATCTGCTTCGGCTCGAAGCCGGCCTTCGCAAGCACGCCGCCGACGACTTCGAGGTCGTTCATGTTCTGCGGCTCCACCCACATCGCGTGAAAGACGGCGTCGGCATAGGCCGGGAGACGGTTCTGCCGCTGCATCGCGACCGCGCCGCGCATCAGCATCATGGTGTTGACCGGAAACCACGGATTGCGCTCGTAAGGCACGCCGTAGCGGCGCGCGAATGCGCGCAGGTCGCCGTCCATCCATTTCGACTTCGCCTTGATGAAGGCGGGCGACTGGTTGCCGGTGGCCTTGAACACGCCGCCGAGCAGCATGGGTCGATAAACCACTTCCGTGCCGGTGCGCTGCGAGAGTACCGGCATCTGCGTATACGCGAGGTAGGTCGCGGGACTGCCGAAATCGAAAAAGAACTCGAGACGCTGCAAGGCTTCCTCCCGCATTCGTGCATGGCTGCTTTTCCCGCCACTTGATTGACAGGCTCCCGCGCAAGACGCCACGCTGTCAAGAAAGCGCGGGAGGAAACATGGCTGACAAAGTCGCGCTGGTGATCGGGGCGGGTGATGCAACGGGCGGCGCGATTGCGCGTCGCTTTGCGCGGGAAGGCTATGTCGCCTGCGTGACGCGGCGGCACGCCGAGAAACTCGAGCCGCTGGTCAAACATATCGAGGCGGAAGGCGGCAAGGCGCGGGGCTTCGGCAACGACGCGCGGCGCGAAGAACAGGTCGCCGCGCTGTTCGAGGAGATCGAGCGCGATATCGGGCCGATTGAGGTCGCGGTCTACAACATCGGCGCGAATGTGAATTTTCCCATTCGCGAAACCACGTCGCGGGTATTCTTCAAGGTCTGGGAAATGGCCTGCTTCGGCGGCTTCCTGATGGGCCGCGAGGCCGCGAAAGTCATGGTGCCGCGAAAGCGCGGTACGATCATTTTCACCGGGGCCACCGCAAGCCTTCGCGGCGCGCCGGGATTTGCCGCTTTCGCCGCGGGCAAGCACGCCCTGCGCGCGGTCGCGCAAAGCATGGCGCGCGAACTGGGCCCGGAGGGCATCCATGTCGCGCATGTCGTGGTCGACGGCGCGATCGATACCGCATTCATTCGCGAGATGTTTCCCGAGCGCTACAAGCTCAAGGAACAGGACGGCATTCTCGATCCCGACCAGATCGCGGAGAATTACTGGTACCTGCACCGGCAGGATCGCAGCGCCTGGACCCACGAGATGGATCTGCGGCCCTGGATCGAGAAGTGGTGAGCTAGCGCGTCAACGGCCAGAACAGCGCGATCAGCGGCACGCCGAGCAGGAGCACCAGCAACGACAGCGGCGCGCCGAGCCGCCAGTAATCGCCGAAGCGATAGCCGCCCGGTCCCATCACCAGCGTATTCGATTGATGTCCGATCGGGGTGAGGAAGTCGCAGGCCGCGCCGATCGCTACCGCCATCAGGAACGGGTCGGGCCGGTAGCCAAGCTTTGTCGCGAAGGCGCCTGCGATCGGGCCCATCACGAGCACGGTCGCGGCGTTATTCAGGAACGGGGTCACCGCCATGGCCGCGGCCATGATGAGCAGCAGCGCGGTATAGCCGTTCAGGTAGGCGCCGGCTTCGGAAAGCAGCGAAGCGATGACCTCGGTGCCGCCGGTGGTGCGCAAGGCATCGGATACCGGGATCAGCGCACCGATCAGGATCAGGATCGGCCATTCGACCGCGGCATAGGCTTCCTTCAGCGTGATCGAGCGGATCAGCATCAGCACGACGGCGGTGCCGAAGAATGCGATGGCGATCGGCAGATAGCCGAGCGCGACCAGCAGCATGGCTGCTGCGAGCACGACCACCGGCATGATGCTGCGGCGGGTGTTGCCGAGCGAAACCGAACGCTCCGCCAGCGGCAGCAGCCCGAGTTCGCCGAGCGATTCCGGCATCTCGTTGAGATTTCCGCGCAGCACGACGACGTCGCCGGCGCGCAGGCGCGCGGAGCGCAGTTGCGAGGTCACGCGCGAGCCCGCGCGGCTTACCGCGATCAGGGTCATGCCGTGCTTGTGATAGAGCTTCGCCTGCTGCGCATTGGAGCCGGCAAGCTGCGAGCCGTCGGTGATCACCGCTTCCATCACGCCCATGTCGTCGGCGGGCGTATCGGTTTCCTTTTTCGATTTGCGGCTGCTTGCGGTTGCAAGCTGCAATTTCGCGTCGACGACGATGCGCTCCAGCGCTTCGGGTTCGCCTTCGAGCAGCAGCACGTCGCCGGCGCGCAGTTCGGTCTTGTCGGTGGGAGCATGCCGGCGGCCGCCCTTGCGCACGACCATCAGCACTTCGACATCCTGTCCGGAAAGTTTTTCGAGCTGGCCGATGGTCTTGCCGACCGTATCGGTCTTCGGCTGCACCACCGCCTCGGTGGTGTAGCCTTCCAGATTGAAGGCGGCTTCGATGGAGGCCGCGCCCTTGCGGTTCTTCGGCAGAAGCCGCCAGCCGACGGCGAGAAAGGCGAGTCCGGCAAGCGTCAGGATCACGCCGACCGGTGCGAAGTCGAACATGGCGAAGGGTTCGCCGGTCAATTCCTGCCGTACCCGCGAGACGAGAATATTCGGCGAGGTGCCGACGAGCGTCACGATGCCGCCGAGCAGGGAGCCGAAGGCCATCGGCATCAGATAGACCGACGGCGAGGTTTCGTTCTTGCGCGCCAGCGCGAAGGCGACCGGCATCAGCATGGCGAGCGCGCCGATATTCTTGACGAAGCCCGAAAGTGCTGCGACCGAGCCCGCGAGTACCAGAACCTGAAGACTGGTATTGGTGAGCCAGGGCGCGAGCGGCTTCAGCACGCGCTCCACGATGCCCGAACGCGCCACCGAGGCGCTGACGACGAGCGCGCTGGCGATGATGGCGATGATGTCGTCGGAGAAGCCGGAGAACGCCTTATCGGCCGGCACGAAGCCGATCAGCACTGCGGTGAGCAGCGCGACCATCGCCACCAGATCGTAGCGAAAGCGGCCCCAGACGAATGCCGCCATCATCAGCCCGATCAGGCCGAAGGCCGCACCTTGTTGCCATGTCATTTGCAGGTCTTTCCAGCATTGATTTCCCCGGTACTGCTTATAACCCGGAAACCGGAACCGGAGTTCCCTCGCGCGTTTTAGCGCGGTTTTGCGCGAGCGCGTGAACCTGAAAGACCACTTCGAAGAAGTTGCTGAAGGCTCTCGTCGTGAAGTTACTTCATTCCTGCGAGTTCCGCAGCGCGGCCCTTGTTGCCGATGAAGTGAACCTTGTCGTTGCCGCAGTCGAATTTCTGCGCGAGTTCGTCGGCGGCCTTCTGGGCGAGTTCGTTCGGGTTCTGATTGGCGCGCACGTCGATGTAGGCAACGTGGCAGGATGCACCCGGCGGAGTCCGGGTGACGACGAGCAGACCGACATTCTTCGGCCTGCCGTTCTTTTCGAGATCGGCGTTGTCGGCGATGAACCAGCGCTGGATGGTGGCAAACGGTTTCTTCGTTTTCGCGTCGATGCGCCATTCCAGCGTGTCGTGCGCGTGGTTGAACGGCGAGAAACCTTGCGTGGCAGAAACCTGCTCCTGTGCGTGTTTGGTATTGAAGCCGATCGCGACCGTCATGCGAAGGTCGTCCTCGCCGACCACGACGGAATAACCGGGCAGGCCGCGGCACGCGAAGGTCGCGCCGAATTCGGAGCCCTCGACCTTCACGCTTTCGATTTTCTTGCAGTTCTTTGCCGCGACGGAAGTATAGAGCGACGCATTCTGCTGCGCGGTCGCGGTTGACGTAGCGGCCAGCGTGGTCAGGGCAGAAAAAAGAAACATGCATGGCAGATTAGCGCGCATTGGCTTGACCCTCGCGATTTCCGTTCGATGATAGCGCGGCACGGGCGGCAAATCTCTCACAAGCCCGCGAGCGGAAGGGCAAGAAAACCATGGAAGGCGGATGCTATTGCGGCGCGCTTCGCTACAAAGCCGAGGGCAGGCCGATGCTCAAGGCGCAATGCCATTGCCGCGCGTGCCAGCACATCAGCGGCGGTGCGCCGAACCTGTTCATGCTGATGCCGGTGGACGGCTTTCGCTACACGAAAGGTACGCCGAAGCAGTTCAGGCGGGCCGACCTCGACAATGCGGTGACGCGCGAATTCTGTGCCGAGTGTGGCACGCATATCCTGTCGCGCCGGCCCGGCCTGCACGCTATCGTGCTCAAGATCGGCACGCTCGACGACCCGGCGTCTTCCTACACACCGAAGATGGCGATCTTCACCAGCGAAAAGCAGCCGTTTCATCTGATCGCGGAAGGCGTACCCTCATTTGACGGGCTGCCGAATAAGTAGAAACGTCTCAGGCTGGAGGTTTTCATGGACGGAGCCAAGCCAGGCGATGCAATCAGCGCGGCCTTCGCGACGCAGCGCGCAAAGAGCGAGGAGCGGCGGCTTCGCTTCGACCTCGCTGAACGCCGCGCGGCGCTGGACCGGCTGGCGGACGTGATCCGCACGCACGAGGCGGCGATCGTCGCCGCGCTGCAGAGCGATTTCGGCAAGCCCGAAGCGGAAACGATCCTGAGCGAAATCCTGCCGGTCATGCAGGAGATCCGTCATACCCGGCGTCATCTGCGCCGCTGGATGAAACCGCAGCGCTATCTGCCGTCGCTTGCGACCTTCGGCACGTCGGCGCGAGTCGTCGCCCAGCCGCGCGGCGTATGCCTCATCATCGCGCCGTGGAATTATCCGTTCAATCTTTGCCTCGGGCCACTCGTGTCGTGCCTTGCCGCGGGAAACAGTGCGGTCCTGAAGCCGTCGGAGATGACGCCCGCGACGTCGGCCTTGATCGCGCGCCTGATTGCGGAGGCGTTTCCGCCCGACCTCGTGACGGTCGTCGAAGGTGGCAAGGATGTTTCGCAGGCGCTGCTTGCGCTGCCCTTCGATCATATCTTCTTCACCGGAAGTCCCGCGGTCGGAAAGATCGTGATGGAGGCGGCCGCGAAGCATCTCACGTCGGTCACGCTCGAACTCGGTGGCAAGTCGCCGACGATCATCGGCGCGGATGCCGACATCGCGCTGGCCGCGAAATGGCTGTTGTTCGGCAAATTCGTCAATGCCGGACAGACCTGCATCGCGCCGGATCATCTGTTCGTGCACGCCTCGATCAAGGAGCGCTTTCTCGAAACCCTGCGCGCCGAGATCACCAAGGCCTACGGCAATGCCGTTTCCAGTCCGCATCTGGCGCGGATCGTCAACGATCATCACGCGCGACGGCTCGCGGGACTGCTCGACGACGCCAGGGCAAAAGGCGCGCGGGTGCTCTCCGGCGGCGGCGTGCAAGGACGCGCGATCGAGCCGACGCTGATCGAGGCGATCACGCCGGAAATGGAAATCGACCGCGAGGAGATTTTCGGGCCGATCCTGCCGGTGATGTCCTATGAGGACATCGAGCCGGTACTGGCGCGCATCAATGCGCGTCCCAAGCCGCTCGCGCTTTATATTTTCGACCGCGACAACGCGCGGGTGCAGCATATTCTGGACGCCACGACATCGGGCGGCGTCGGGATCAATCTCACGGTCATGCAATATACCCATGCCGATCTTCCGTTCGGCGGGGTCAATAATTCCGGCATCGGCGCGGCGCACGGCGAGCACGGCTTCCGTGCCTTCAGCCATGAGCGCGCGGTGCTGCGCAACCGCTTCTCGGCGGCGACGCTGATTTTCCCGCCCTACGAGGGCCGGACGAAGCGGCTGATCGATCTCGCCAAGCGCTTTCTCGGGTGAGCGCGATGTTCGACTACATCATCGTCGGTGCGGGCTCGGCGGGTTGCGTGATGGCAAACCGCCTGTCGGCGGATGCCGGAAAGCGCGTGTGTCTGGTCGAGGCCGGACCGCCGGACAAGAACCCGCTCATTCACATTCCGCTCGGGCTTGCGCTGCTCGCCAAAACGCGCGGCATCAAGTGGGACTACAATACCGAACCGGAGCCGCAGCTGAACCAGCGCCGCCTGTACTGGCCGCGCGGCAAGACGCTCGGCGGTTCGAGTTCGGTCAATGCGATGATCTACATGCGCGGGCATCCGGCCGATTACGACGGCTGGGAAGCTGCGGCGGGCAGCGACTGGGGCTGGCGGCGCGTGCGCGAGCTGTTCATCGCGATGGAAGGCAATGAAGCGATTGCGGACGATCATCACGGCCGCGAAGGCCCGCTGAACGTCAGCAACCTTCGTCATCCCAATCCGCTGTCGCGCGCTTTCGTGCAGGCGGGCGTCGAATGCCAGTTTCCGGAGAACGGCGATTTCAACGGCGTGAGCCAGGAAGGCGTCGGGCTCTATCAGGTCACGCAGAAAGACGCCAGGCGCTTTTCGAGCGCGCGGGCGTTTCTCGCGCCGATCCGCGGCCGCATGAACCTGACGATCGAAACCGGCGCGCTGGTGGAGCGGGTGCTGTTCGAAAATCGCCGCGCCAGCGGATTGCAGTTGCGCGGGCGGGCGTTGCGCCTCAATGCGGGCGGGGAAGTGATCGTCTGCGGCGGTGCTGTCGGCTCGCCGCAACTTCTGATGCTCTCCGGCGTCGGGCCGGGCGAAGAACTTTCACGGCACGGGATCGAGGTCGTGCAGGACTCGCGCGAGGTGGGCGCGAACCTTGCCGATCATCTCGACATCGGCGTGCTCGCGGCGACCCGCGACAGCACCGCGATCGGGGTCGCGCCGGGGCTCCTGCCGCGCTTGATCCGTTCGTCGTGGGCTTATGCGCGGCACAAGGCCGGCGAACTCACCTCCAACGTCGCGGAGGCGGGCGGCTTCGTGAAGTCCGATCCCGCGCGCGAGCGGCCGAACCTGCAGTTTCATTTCCTGCCGGCGCTCCTGCGCGACCACGGACGCCAGACCGTGTTCGGCTATGGCGTGACGCTGCATGTCTGCGATCTTCTGCCGAAGAGCCGGGGCCGCATTTCGCTCGCCAGTGCCGACCCGTCCGCGCCGCCGCGAATCCACGCAAATTACCTGAGCCATCCCGACGACGCTGGCGTGCTCCTGAACGGCCTGAAAATCGCGCGGCGCGTGCTGGAGGCGCCGGCAATGAAGCGGCATGTGAAGGCCGAAATGCTGCCGGGGCCTGATGCGCAATCGGACGAGGCGCTGCTCGCCGACATCCGCGCGCGGGCGGAGACGATCTATCATCCGGTCGGAAGCTGCCGGATGGGGAAGGACGAGGCGTCGGTGGTCGATCCGCAGGCGCGCGTGCGCGGGGTCGAGGGGCTGCGCGTGGTCGATGCCTCGATCATGCCTTCGATCATTGCGGGCAACACCAATGCGCCGGTGATGATGATGGCGGAGAACGTGTCAAAGATGATGGCGGGGCGATAGAGAATCGCCGCGCGGCTTTTCCGGCCCGGACCGCGCTGCGCCGGGCGGATAATTTTAAGAATCCGCTAACCATAGTGGTCTTTGACCCACAACAACCCAATTAGAACGTATTGCGAACAGAGAACAAACAAGGTACATTGTCCTTGTTCCGTTCCAGAGGGCCGGGACCCCAGAGGCGGCAGGCCTCCGGGCATCGGGAGACCGTGTTATGTCAGCTTCTTCAGCCCACCTCCGAGTCGTAGAAGGCAATTCCGTGGACAAATCCAAGGCTTTGGACGCCGCCCTGTCGCAGATCGAACGTGCCTTCGGCAAAGGCTCGATCATGAAGCTCGGCAAGAGCGACAAGCCGGCCGGCATCCAGGTGATTTCCACAGGTTCGCTCGGCCTCGACATCGCGCTTGGCGTCGGCGGCTTTCCGCGCGGCCGCGTCATCGAAATTTACGGTCCCGAATCCTCCGGCAAGACCACGCTGGCGCTGCACACGATCGCCGAAGCGCAGAAGGTCGGCGGCACCTGCGCCTTCATCGACGCGGAGCACGCGCTCGACACCGTCTATGCCAAGAAGCTCGGCGTCGACATCGAAAACCTTCTGGTGTCGCAGCCCGACGCCGGCGAGCAGGCGCTCGAAATCGCCGATACGCTGGTGCGTTCCGGCGCGATCGACGTGCTCGTGGTCGACTCGGTCGCGGCGCTGGTGCCGCGCGCCGAACTCGACGGCGAAATGGGCGACGTGCAGCCCGGCAGCCAGGCCCGCCTGATGAGCCAGGCGCTGCGCAAGCTCACCGCCTCGATTTCAAAGTCGAACACCATGGTGATCTTCATCAACCAGATCCGCATGAAGATCGGCGTCATGTACGGCTCGCCGGAAACCACCACCGGCGACAATGCGCTCAAGTTCTATGCCTCGGTCCGCCTCGACATTCGCCGCATCGGCGCGATCAAGGACCGCGACGAGGTGATCGGCAACCAGACCCGCGTGAAAGTGGTGAAGAACAAGGTCGCGCCGCCGTTCAAGCAGGTCGAGTTCGACATCATGTACGGCGAGGGCGTCTCCAAGATGGGCGAGATCATCGATCTCGGCGTCAAGGCGGGCGTGGTCGAGAAGTCCGGCGCCTGGTTCTCTTATGACAGCCAGCGCCTCGGGCAGGGCCGCGAGAACGCGAAGTCCTTCCTCAAGGAAAATCCCGCGATCGTCGCCGCCATCGAGGCGGCGGTGCGCGCCAATTCCGGCCTCGTCGCCGAGCAGATTCTGGATCAGGCGGACGACGACGATGACGCCGACGAAGCAGCCGAGGCCTGATTTAGCCTGCCGCTGCTTCGGAAGAGATCTGATCGCTCCGGCCGGGTGAGTTCGCCCGTACCGGCCGGGCGATGGAGCCGCCGCCACGATATGCCCGTGGAAGGCTGAGATTCCTTTTCGAAGCGTTGGCCTCGGAAATGCCCGGACTGCCTCTGCCCAGGCGTCCGGTAACGGGACGCGGTCTCCTTGCCACCAAGGCTTCCCCGCCTGGCAAGGGGCCGCGTCGCTCCTTTTATGGTCATTTGTCTTTTATGGCCGTTTGTCGCCGGGCAGCGCATGGCCGCCGGGTTTTCCTGGGCGCTTAAAGCGGCATTTGGAGACGGCCGGTTCCGCTCGACCCGGACGGCCCGCTCGGCTAGACAACGGGGCCGATAAGTCCTTAGCGAGCCAGCCGAAAAATCATGAGTGGCGTAAACGAAATCCGGTCGTCTTTTCTCGAGTATTTCGCCAAGCACGGGCACGAGATCGTCTCGTCCTCGCCGCTGGTGCCGCGGAACGATCCGACGCTCATGTTCACGAATGCGGGCATGGTGCAGTTCAAGAA
>JAEZFA010000340.1 GCA_023417665.1 Pseudomonadota bacterium
GAGCAGCACCAGCTTCTTCGAGACCCGCGCAAGTTCGGCATTGTCGATCAGCGTCTGGCGGCGCTTGTCCTGCTTGATCTTCTCGGCGTTCTTCAGCAGCGTTTCGAGATCGCCGTATTCCTGAATGAGCAGTGCCGCGGTCTTGATGCCGATGCCCGGCACGCCGGGCACGTTGTCGGTGGCGTCGCCGCAGAGCGCCTGCACATCCGGCACGCGCGCGGGCTCGACCCCGAATTTTTCCTCGACTTCCTTTTCGCCGATCTTGCGCTCGTTGCCCGGCATCGGGTCGTACATCGTGACGCCCTTGCGCACGAGCTGCATGAGGTCCTTGTCGCCGGCGATGATCAGCACTTCCGCGCCCTGTTCGCGTGCTTCCCGCGCATAGGCGGCGATCAGGTCGTCCGCCTCGTATCCGGCTTCCTCGATCGGCTTCAGCCCGAATGCCTTCACGACATCGCGCATCAGCGGAAACTGCGGGATCAGGTCTTCCGGCGGGTCGTCGCGGTTGGCCTTGTATTCGGGATAGATTTCGTTGCGGAAGCCGTCGCCGGCCGCGTCGAACACGACGCCGACATGGGTCGGCTTCTTGCCGTCGATGCCTTCGCGCATGAGCTTCCACATCATGGACGAGAAGGTCATGATCGCGCCGACTGGCAATCCGTCGGAGCGCGTGAACGAGCGGCCGCGCGCCTGGCTCGCTTTGAACATGGCGAAATAGGCACGGAAGATGAAGGACGAGCCGTCGATCAGGAAGACGCGGTCGCCCTTCTTCAGGGGACGGATTTCGGACATGGAACCTCGTTTGCCGCGGCACGATGCCGAAGCGGAACGAGCCCGGCAAGCAAAACCATCCCCTTAGATGGGGACAGTTCGCGCGCCGGAAAAGGTCCTTATTCCGCGGCTTGCAGCGGCTGTTTGCGTGCCGGCGGCAGGTGAAACGCCGCGGGCCGGACGAAAAGGAAGTCGAGCGCCGTTCCGCGGATCGCCGCATGGAACATGAGCGGCACCGTGACGCCGACAAGGGTCACGATCAGCGCAACCGTGCCGAGGTCGTGGACGATGCCGCTCTTGAGCAGGAAGATGCGCGTCGTCGCCATCGGCAGGAAGAAGGCGAGATAGACCACGATCGAATTCTCGCCCGCATAGCGCAGGAACGGCAGCCAGTTCATCTGCGCCACGATCGCGGCAACCGTGATGACGGCAAGCGAACCGGCGAAGCCGAGCGCGAGCGAAAGGAAGGGCAGCTCCGCATAGCCCCCGAACACCAGCACGCCGTTGGTCAGCCCCCAGAGCAGCAGCGCGATCGCGAAGACCCGCAGGTTCGCCTGCACCAGCGCGGCGTAATCGAAAAGATGTTTTGCGAGCCAGTAGCCGCTGAAGAAGAACACGAAGCGGGCGCAGAACTCGTCGATCATCAGCCAGCCGATATCGACATGCGCGACTTCGAGTGCGGCGGCGACGATGAAGATTCCCGCAGGCGGAATTTTCCGCGTTGCCTTCGCGACAATGAACATCACCGGCAGCATGTAGATGAACCACAGCGTGCCGAAGGGTTCGACATAGGCAAGCAGATACTGATGGAGCACGCCCCACAGGCCGTATTGCGACAGGAACAGCGGCGCCTTGAACGCGAACTGGATCGTGACCCAGAGCGCATAGAAATAGAAGAAGTGGACGAGCTTCTTGTCGAGATAGTCGCGCCAGTTGCGCCCGATCACGCGGCCGAGAAACAGGCCCGAGATCATGAAGAAGTCGGGCATGCGAAACGGCTTGGCGAAGGTCGCGACCGCATGCATCCAGCTTTCGTGACCGTCGGCGACCTCGACCCCCATGATCGAGTGCTTCATCACCACCCAGATGATGCAGATGCCTTTGGCGAAATCGACCCAGTCGACCCGCGGCTTCTGATACATACCCATGTCTTTCATCGCTGCGCTCCAGCACGCCCTTCGTCTCAACGCGTGACATCTCACGCGAATTGTTAAGTCGCTGTGCAATCGATATGCCGGATTCCCGTATATCTACGGGGCGATTGTCGCAGGGCAGATTCCGCGAAGGAATTAACTTCCGCTTCACCACGAGAATCCAGCCGGCGCGCGAAGCACATGGCTCGCCGTGCCGTTTCACGCGAACGTCGTTTGTTGATTTGCAAGGTGGAGGCGAACAGACCCGCGCGTTGCACGGGGTTCGCTGGAAAGACGCGCCGGGAATCCCGCTTCGAAACGGGACGGTGTGTCTCTTTTGAACGCCAAAGCGCAGTCGCTCCGGCGCGCCGGCTATTCCGCGGGCTGGAGCGGGGCCTTGCGCGGCGCGCTGAGATGAAACGCCGACGGCCTGACAAACAGGAAGTCGAACCGCGTTCCGCGCACCAAAGCGTGAAACAGGAGCGGTACGATCACGCCCATGGCGGTGACGATCAGCGCGACGGTCCCGAGATCGGGGATTACGCCGGTCTTGAGCAATGCGATCCGCGTTGCCGCCATCGGCAGGAAGAAGGCGAGATAGACCACGATCGAGTTCTCGCCGGCATAGCGCAATGCCGAGAGCCAGTTCACCTTCGCGAACAGCGCCGCAAGCGCCACGACCGCGGCCGCGCCGACGAAGCCG
>JAEZFA010000004.1 GCA_023417665.1 Pseudomonadota bacterium
CATAGGAAGCGTCATCGCTCGCGAGAAAAAGCGCCATAGCGGCGATCTCCTCGGGATTGCCGTGACGCTGGGCTGGATTGATCTGGCCGAGCTTGTGCGTCGTACCCCTGCCCTTGGCGTAGTCGAAGATCGGCTTCGTCATGCCAGTTTCGATCAGGCCCGGACAGACCGCGTTGATGCGCACACCCGTGCCAGAGAGCGAGCTTGCCGTCGTCTGCACGAGACTGATAACGCCCGCCTTGCTCGCGCTATAGGGGTGACCGCCGGCATTCGCGCGAAGGCCGGCAACCGACGCGGTGCAGACGATCGCGCCATGCCCCTGCTTCACCAGCAGCGGCGCAACATTCTGGATTGCGAGAAACGGCCCGATCAGATTGACGCGCAGGATTTCCTGCCACATCTCCACCGACTGCTCCAACAGCGGGACCAGACCGCCGCTGATCCCGGCATTGGCATAGAGAACGTCCACGCCGCCGAATTCCTGCACCGCCCTGGCGACGTAGTTCTTTACATCCGCCTCGTCGCCTGCGTCCGCGGCCATTGCGATGGCCTTGTGACCGTCTTTCGCAATCAGCGCGGCAGTCTCCTCGACGGCATCTTTGGTCTTGTCCACCGCGAGCACCGACGCACCCTCGGCGGCGAACAGCCGCGCAGACGCGCGTCCGATGCCGCTGCCTGCGCCGGTGACGATCGCCCGCTTTCCTTCCAGCCGCGCTTTTCCCATCTTGCGTCCCGCTTGTTTATTTCTGCTTGAAGTTGGCTGCCAGCGTGTCGGCACCCTTGGCGAGCAGACCGAGATCGGAGCCCACCGCCACGAAGGTGTAGCCCCACTCGATGTAACGCCGCGCCTCCGCTTCGACCGGCGTCAGAATGCCCGCCGGCTTGCCGAGCTTCTTCAGGCGCTTCGCGACTTCTTCGATCGCCTTCTGGACTTCGGGATGCTGCGGATTGCCGATGTGGCCGAAGGACGCCGACAAATCAGCCGGCCCGACGAAGACGCCGTCGACCCCTTCCACGCTTGCGATCGCTTCGAGCTGATCGAGCGCCTCGCGCGTTTCGGTCTGCACGAGCAGGCAGATCTCGGAGTTCGCGCGCTTCAGGTAATCCTTGGTGCGGCCATAGCGGCTCGCGCGCCCGCTTCCGGTGATGCCGCGAATTCCTTCCGGCGGATAGCGCGTCGCGGCAACCGCGCGTTTCGCTTCTTCCGCGTTCTGCACGAAAGGCACCAGGATCGACTGCGCGCCGACATCGAGAATGCGCTTGATCAGTACGGTGTCATTCCAGGCGGGACGGACAATCGGCGTCGCCGTGCCGCGCTGCACCGATTGCAATTGCGCCATGACGGCCGGCAATTCGTTCGGAGAATGCTCGGTGTCGAGCAGCAACCAGTCGAACCCGCTGTAGCAGACGATTTCGGTGACGATATTGCTGCACAGGCTGTTCCAGAGTCCGACCTGCAGCTTGCCCGCCGCGATGGCGTGTTTGAACTCGTTACGCTGTAATTCCATTGGCGATAACCTGACCCTGTTGCTCTGTTGTTTTTGTTGCGCGCGGCAAGCCCCGCGACCTTTCAACGGCGGCGGAAAAACCGCAAGACTTACGCGCCGCCGAGCAGGCTTCGGACGGCTCTTTTCCAGCCTGCGAGCTTCTTGTCCCGCATCGCGGTATCCATCACGGGCGTGAAACGCCGCTCCAGCCGCCAGTTGTCGCCGAACTGCTCCGGCGGTGGCAGGATGCCGGAGGCAAGCCCCGCCAGATAGGCCGCGCCCATTGCCGTGGTCTCCTTCACGATCGGCCGATCAACGGGTGCTGCGAGCAGGTCGGCCAGGCGCTGCATGGTCCAGTCCGAAGCCACCATGCCGCCGTCGACGCGCAACACCGTCTCCCGGCCGGCGGCCTGCGGCCAGTCCGCCTTCATGGCCTCCAGCAAGTCGGCGGTCTGATAGCAAACGCTCTCAAGTGCGGCGCGGGCGAACTCCTTCGGCCCGCTGTTTCGCGTAAGACCGAACATCGCGCCACGCACTTCCGAATTCCAATGCGGCGCGCCGAGCCCGACGAATGCCGGGACAAGATAAACTTCCTGATTTTCGTCGGCGGCTTCCGCGAGCGGGCCGGTTTCGGACGCCTGCTTCACGATACCCAGCCCGTCGCGCAGCCACTGCACCGCGGCACCTGCGATAAAGATAGAGCCCTCCAGCGCGTAAGTGCGCTTGCCGTTCAGCTGATAGGCAATCGTCGTAAGCAATCTGTTCTTCGATGCGACCGCGGTTTCGCCGGTGTTCAGCAGCGCGAAGCACCCCGTGCCGTAAGTCGACTTCATCATGCCCGGCGTGAAGCAGGCTTGGCCGACGGTCGCCGCCTGCTGGTCGCCTGCGATTCCGCGAATGGCGATTTCTCCGCCAAAGAGCGCGGGATCCGTCACCCCGAATTCGCTCGCGCAATCGCGCACTTCGGGAAGCACCGAGCGCGGCACGTTGAAGAGCCGCAGCAGATCGTCGTCCCATTCGCCGCGATGAATATTGAACAGGAGCGTCCGGGACGCATTGGTCGCGTCCGTCGCGTGTACCCTGCCGCCGGTAAGGTGCCAGAGCAGGAAGCAATCCACGGTGCCGAAGGCGAGTTCGCCGCGCTCGGCGCGAGCCCGCGCACCCGGCACCTGATCGAAAATCCACGCGAGCTTGGTCCCGGAAAAATACGGATCGAACAGCAAGCCGGTCTTCGCGCTCACCTGCGGTTCGACACCGTCCTTTTTCATCCGCTCGCAGCGCTCGCCTGTGCGCCGGTCCTGCCAGACGATCGCGCGATGAATCGACTTGCCGGTCCTGCGGTCCCAGACGATGGTGGTTTCGCGCTGGTTGGTAATTCCGATCGCGCCAACGTCGGCGGCCCCAGCATTCGCCTGCTGCATCGCGTCCCGGCAAACTTCGAGCGTGGAACGAAGCAGATCTTCAGGCTCATGCTCGACCCAGCCCGACGCCGGAAAATGCTGGGGAAACTCCTGCTGCCCGACCGCGGCTATCGAAAGATCGTGACGAAACAGAATAGCGCGCGACGACGTGGTGCCCTGGTCGATCGCCAGCAAGAACTTGGCCAACGAGAATCCTCCGTATATTGCAACCGCGTCTTCGCGCGGCTTGCTGCGCCGTGATAATACTGTAGCCATGGAAAGCCGCAAAATTATTGATTGCCAGAGACTTGGCGGCGGGACCTCCGGTTCCGCGCCATGAGAAGTCCCGATCCGGTGCAGAACCGCGCGCTCGGCTCGCCTCCCGCCAGTCAGCGACGCAATGCCGTGCTCGCGCTCGGCTTTCTCGTTCTCTATGTCGCGCTCGAGTGGCTCAGCTTCTTCCACGAATACAAGGGCGTCCCGATCACGCCCTGGAATCCCGGACTGGGCGTCGTATTCGCCTTCATGGTCTTTGCCGGACCGGTCTACGCGGTCGTGCTCTTCGCCGGCGCGATCATTGCCGAAATACTGGTTCTGCAAACCAACCTGCAATGGCCGATCATCGTCGGCATCGCCGCCCTCATTGCGCTGGTCTATGCCGGCGCGACCGCGCTGGTGCGGCGGCAGGATCATTTCGATGTCAGCCTTCGCCATCTGCGTGACGTCATCACGCTGCTCGGCGCCGGGATGCTCGGCGCGCTTCTCACCACGCTTCTGCTTTCGCTCCTGCTGGTGCTCGAGCCCGATCTCGACTGGACCGACAGCCTGATAGCGCTCGTCCCCCTGCTGGTCGGCGATGCCATCGGTATCGCGGTGGCAACGCCGCTCGTGTTGCGATTGCTGCACCGGCATCCGCTTCCTGCGCTGACGCCCACCCTGCTCGTCGAAGTGATCTTCTACGCCGGGCTGGTAGCGGTAGCGCTCTGGGTGATCGCCGCCACCGGCGAGGATAACGGCGTCAAGTTCTTCTACCTTCTGTTTTTGCCGATCGTGTTTTCGGCGCTGCGCTTCGGACTTGACGGCGCCTGCATCTCGCTTGCGTTGGCGCAGCTCGGGCTTGTCGCGGTGCTGCAGTACTTTGCCGCGGACGCGCAGACCTTCACCGAGTTCCAGATCCTGATGATCGTGCTGACGACCACAGGGCTGATCGTCGGCGCGGTCGTAAGCGAGCGCGAACGTTCCGAAGCCTATGCCCGGGAGGCCGAGCGGCGGTTCAAGGAGAAGGAAGCGGAAGCGGTGCAGGCGTCGCGCTTTACGCTGGTCAGCGGGATGGCCTCGGCCCTAGCCCACGAGATCAATCAGCCGCTCACGGCCGCGCGCGCACTCGCACGTTCCGTGCAGGAGCTGCTGCGCAAGCCCGGCGACGATCCGGTCCGCATGGATGCAAACCTCACGCGGGTCATTACCTATGTCGACCATGCAAGCGGCATCGTGCGGCGGATACGCGAGTTCCTGCGGCGCGGCCATCCGCGCGTCTCCACCGTAGATGTTCCATCCGTACTCGAAGGCGCGGTCATGCTTGCCGGGCCCGAAGCCTCCGCAAAGGGCATCAAGCTTTCGCTGGCGGTCGATGCTGCATTGCCAAATCTGTTCGGCGACCGGGTGCAGTTGCAGCAGGTCATCCTCAACCTTATCCGCAACAGCATTGATGCGATCAGCGGGACGAACAACAAGGGACAGATCGTCGTCGGAGCGCGGCAACTTTCCGCACCCACGCGGATCGAATTTAGCGTATTGGATAACGGACCGGGAATAGATGAAGAGACCGCAGGGAGACTGTTCGAACCGCTCATGACATCGAAACACGAAGGGCTCGGGTTGGGACTGGCGATCTGCACGTCCATCGTCGAGTCTCATGGCGGCAAGATCTGGCTCCAGTCTCGCACTCCCGGCGCGACTGAGTTTCGCTTCTCCATTCCAATCGAAAACAAACAAGGCGGCTGAGATGGCGGGCCCTACCATTTACGTAATCGACGATCAGGAGTCGGTACGCGACGCGCTCAGCGAAATGCTGAATGTATTCGGCTTCGAAACCGAACGGTTCGAATCGGCCGATTTGTTCCTGAAAACGGTCGATTCCGCGCGTCCCGCCTGCATCGTCGCCGATGTCCGCATGCCCGGAACGGACGGGATCGAACTCGTGCGCCAGCTCGGCAAGCAGAACGTCGCCCTGCCCGTCATCCTGATTTCGGGTCACGCCGACATTCCGATGGCGGTCGCCGCGATAAAGGCCGGTGCCGAAGAGTTCATCGAGAAGCCGGTCGATGACACGCAGCTCGTCGCCGCAATTAATCGCGGCCTCGCCCGCATGCACGAGAACCTGAATGCCTCACGTTCCCACGAGGAACTGCGGGAGCGCTTCAACCGTCTGACGCCGCGCCAGACCGAGATTTTCGATCTGGTCGCGCAGGGGCTCACCAGCCAGAATATTGCCGACAGGCTCGGCATCAGCGTCCGGACGGTCGAAAGCTACCGGGCTGAAATCATGGAAAAAATGCAGTCCGAAAGCGTGGCCGTACTGGTCCGGCAGGCGGTGAAGCTGGGCCGCGTAATACCGTAGAATTACTACCCGTATTGTACCAATTCTCTAGTTCCGGCCGGCTAACTAGGTTCGATTCCCTAACGACCACTGCATCCGTTCCCCGGATGCGCCTCAGGGATCGAGCATGCCGCGACCGGGTTATCGCCCCGTAACTTCACGAGCAGCCGACGACACGGCGCCGGACTCGAGCTGGCGGCTTCGCGTGCTGTTCGTGATGGCAGCGGCCCCGGCGGCGCTCATCGCTCTCGTTGCGCCAAAGGCGATTGCGCTGCCCATGGCTAGCGCCATTTCGCTCGCACTCGCGATGCTGATTGCGATCTACGCCTACCGGCGCGGTGTGCATTATCGCGCGCGGGGTCTTACTTTCTGGGACCTCGCGGGTATGCTGGCGTTCATCGGCTTCGGTGCCGGCGCATTGTCGGAGCCGCACGCTGCATTCGAACTTTTCGGGATGAACGCGACGAGATAGCCGCACAGTTCACACAACAGACCGGGCCCCTCTGGCAGTCCAACCGGACTGCGATGTCGGTCTAAACCAAGGAGAGAGGGTCCGTGGACCTATCGCTAGACCGCGCTGATCGCGCATACGAAAAACCCAGGCCAATTCCGATCGAGATCGATCCGCTGAAGACCGGAGGCGTGTCGTGAACGAAATCATTCAATCGCTTTCGCAGCCCGACGTCTGGATTGCGCTTGCCCAGGTCATCATGATCGATCTGGTGCTCGCTGCGGACAACGCAATCGTCATCGGCCTTGCCGCCGCCGGACTTCCGAAGGAACAGCGGGCAAAAGCGATCCTGATGGGCATCATCGCTGCAACGGTGCTTCGCATCGGCTTTGCAGCGGCGACGACCCAGCTTCTCGCGATCGTCGGCCTGCTGTTTGCCGGCGGCGTGCTCCTGCTCTGGGTGTGCTGGAAGATGTGGCGCGAGCTGCGGACTTCCAGCCATGAAGAACACGACGCGATGGAAGCGGTCAGCGGCGAAGACATCGACAAGGACGGCACGGTTGCCGGAAAGGCACCGCGCAAGAGCTTCGCGCAGGCGGCATGGCAAATCGTGATTGCCGACGTCTCCATGTCGCTCGACAACGTGCTCGCGGTCGCGGGCGCGGCGCGCGATCATCCGTGGGTGCTGGTGTTCGGCCTTGCGCTTTCGATCGCGCTGATGGGCATTGCGGCGAGCTTCGTCGCGCGCATCCTGCAGAAGTATCGCTGGATTGCCTATATCGGCCTCGCCGTCATCCTCTATGTCGCCCTTGAGATGATCTTCCGGGGCGGCCTGGAACTGAAGCCCTATGTAGGCGCGTATCTCGGCTACAAGTGGTAAGCTACACAGACTGAAGACAAGGCGCGGCCCGCAAAGGCCGCGCCTTTTTCCTTGCCGTTTGCCTTGCTGCGACGGCTTCTTTAATGCTCCGGGGCTGGAGCATCCGATGGCCGAACGCATCCTTGACCTGCGCGGACTGCGCTGTCCCTTACCCGTACTGAAAGCGAAGAAACTGATGCGCACGCTGGCCGCAGGCGATCGTCTGATACTCGAATGCACCGATCCGATGACCGTGATCGATATTCCGAACTTTGCCCGTCAGGAAAACCATGTGCTCGAGCGTCAGGAGCAACGCGACGGCGTCTATATCTATGCGCTCAGCAAGGCGTAAACTGCTGCGCGGCCTGGCGGCGCTGCTCGCCTCGTCCGCTGCCTTGTCACTCGTGCCTTCTCGCAGCGTTGCTCAAAGCACATTCATGCCACTGCCCGCGACACCCACGCTTCCCGAACCTTACGCACAAGGCCATGTCGCGCGGCCGGACGCGAAACTCTGGTTCGCGACCTTCGGCGAAGCCAAGGCGCCCGCGGTTCTGCTGCTGCATGGCGGCGGCGGCAGTTCGGATTACTGGGGCGGACTGATCCGGTTACTTTCGACCGATCATTTCGTGGTTGTCGTCGACAGCCGCGGTCAGGGTCGAAGCACCAACGATGCCGCCCACATCTCCTACGAACAGATGGCTGAAGACGCCATTGCCGTCCTCGATCACCTGAAAATTGGGCGGGCGGCAGTGGTAGGCTGGAGCGACGGCGCCAATACCGGATTTTATCTCGCGCTCAATCACGCCGCGCGGATCAGCGCGCTTCTTGCGTTCGCCGGCAACGCGACACCGGCCGGGTATCAACCCAACACCAATCCGGCCCTGATGCAGGCTTATGTCGCGCGCACCCGGGCTGAGTATGAGCGGCTTTCGCCCACGCCTGCGCGCTATGGCGAGGAGATGAAGAAGCTCTCGTTAATGTGGAAGACGCAGCCTTCCCTCACCACGAAAGATCTGCAAAGCATCCGCGTCCGCACGCTTGTCCTGCATGCCGAGCATGACGAGATCATCCGCCGCACACATAGCGAAGAGATCGCGCGCGCGATCCCCGACGCAACGCTCGTCATCCTGTCGGGCGCCGGGCATTTCGCGCTGCTGCAGCAGGCCGACGCCTTCAACAGGATCGCGCGGGAGTTTCTCTCCCGACGCTAGGTCTTGAAACGCGGGTCCAGATAGTCGCGCAGGCTGTCGCCGAAGAGATTGAACGCGAATACCGCGAGACTGATCGCAACGCCGGGGAAAACGATCATCCAGGGCGCTTCCCGGAAGAAGTCGGCGGCGTTGCCGGAAAGCATCAGCCCCCAGGCGGCGGTCGGCTCGGTAACGCCGAGGCCCAGGAAGGACAGCGACGCTTCAAGCAGGATCGCCTGCGCAATGAAGGCCGTGAACATGATGAGGAACGGCGCCACCACGTTCGGCGCCATGTGACGGAAGATGATGCGGGTGTCCGAATAGCCCGCCGCCCGCGCCGCGTCGATATATGGCATGACGTTCACCGACAACGCGGCGGCCCGCACGACACGCGCGACACGCGGAATGATCGGAATAGCAATCGCGATGATCAGATTGACGTCGACGCCATAGACAACCGTCTTGCGGAGCGCGGCAACCACCACCAGCGCAAGCACGATGATCGGGAACGCGAGCAGAATATCGACGAAGCGCTGAATCCAGTTATCGACCCGGCCGCCGAAATAAGCCGACGCGATCCCGAGCACCGCCCCGATCGCCGATCCCAGCGCGGAAGAGGCAAATCCGATCACCAGTGCGGTGCGCGAACCATAGATGATGCGCGAGAGAATATCGCGCCCGAACGCGTCCGTGCCGAGCCAATGCTCGGCTGACGGTGCCGCCAGAATGGACGCGAAGTCGATATCCAGTGGATTATAAGGCGCCACGAGATGCGGAAATATGCCCGCGAACATCATGATCGCGATGACGACGAAGCTTGCCGCGCCCATCGGCTGTTGCCGGATGAACGTCATGATCGGGTTCGGCCGCTTCGGCAGCACGAACGCGGAATTTGTGGACATAGCGGGAGCAGTGTTTGCCATCAGTTGCCGTACCGGATGCGCGGGTCGAAGACCGCATAGAGCAAGTCCACGACCAGATTGATGACGACATAAAAGCACGCGATCAGGATGACCATGCCCTGAATGAGCATGAAGTCATTGCGCGACACGCTTTGCACGAAGAGCTGACCGATGCCGTTGAGGTTGAAGACCTGCTCCGTCACGACGAGGCCGCCGATCAGGAATGCGAACTCCAGGCCCATGACCGTGATCGCCGGCAGAAGCGCATTGCGTAGCGCATGGCGCGATACGACGAGCTTCTCATAGACGCCCTTCGCGCGCGCCGTACGGATATAATCCTCGGCCAGCACTTCGAGCAGCGACGAGCGGATCATGCGCGCCGTGACTGCGCAGTAGCGGTAGCCCACCGCCAGCGCAGGCCAGATCAGCTGCGACAGGTTCGCGACCGGATCCTCGTAGATCGGCGTGAAAGTGATCGGTGGCAGCCAGTTAAACAGCGCCAGCAGCGTCAGCATGATGATCATGCCGAACCAGAAGGATGGAATGGAAAGCCCGCCGATCGTGATGATGCGGACCACATAGTCGACCCAGGTGTTTCGATAGAGCGCTGCCAGCGTACCCAATGGAATGGATATGATGGTTGCGAATATGGTCGCCAGAATCGCCACCTCGAGCGACAACTCAAGCCGGATCAGAATTTCCTCGATCACCGGACGTTCGGTCCACATCGAGATGCCGAGATCAAACCTGGCAAGCCCGACCATGTAATCGGCGAACTGCACGAGCAGCGGCCGGTCGAGGCCAAGCCGTTGCCGCTCCTGCTGCAACACTTCCTCAGTGACGTTTCCGCCATCGCCGCGCAGTTTCACCTCGACGATGTCGCCGGGAACGACGCGCAGCATGAAGAATACGAGCACCGCGACGCCGATCAGCGTCGGGATCGTCAAGAGCAGGCGTTTCAGCGTGTAAAGAAGCATGCCAGCAGATTTCGCGGCCCGGCCTTACGC
>JAEZFA010000202.1 GCA_023417665.1 Pseudomonadota bacterium
GAGCGCAGTTCTGCGCCCGCGCCCGTCGCCAGCATCATCGGCAGCACGCCGAGGATGAAAGCGAGCGAGGTCATGATGATCGGGCGCAGGCGAAGCCGCGCCGCTTCGACCGCCGCATGCCAGACATCCTCGCCGCGATCCTCGATCTGCTTTGCGAACTCGATGATGAGAATCGCGTTCTTCGACGCCATGGCGATCAGCACGATGAAGCCGACCTGGGTCAGGATGTTATTGTCCTGCCGCCAGATCAGCACGCCGATGATCGCCGCGATCAGACACATCGGCACGATCAGAATGACCGCGAGCGGCAACCGCAGGCTCTCGAACTGCGCGGCGAGCACCAGAAACACGAACACCGTCGCCAGAATGAAGACGAAGATCGCGGTATTGCCGGCACGAAGCTGCTGGTAGGCGAGCGTCGTCCACTCATAGGAATAGCCTGGCGGCAGCGTCTCCGCGGCAAGCTTCTGCATGATCTCGATCGCCTGCCCCTGGCTGTAGCCTTGCGCGGCCGCGCCATCGAGTTCGGCGGCGGGATAAAGATTGTAGCGCGGGATCCGATACGGCCCGGACTGGTCGCGCACTGTCGTGAACGAACCGAGCGGCACGGTTTGCCCGGCGGCATTGCGCACGCGGATCTTCAGCACGTCCGACGGATCGAGCCGGTCGCCCGCTTCCGATTGCGCGATCACGCGGAAGGTTCGCCCGAACAGGTTGAAGTCGTTGACGTAGGACGAGCCGATATAAGTTTGCAGCGACGAGAACACGTCGGTGATGTTGACGCCGAGCAGCTGCGCCTTCTGCCGGTCGATATCGAGATAGAGCTGCGGCGTCTGCGTTTCGAACAGCGAGAACACCTGCTGCACGCCCTGCGTCTGCGCAGCCTTGCCCATCATCTGATAGACCACGCCCTGCAGCGCCGCCGACCCCTGACCCGAACGGTCCTGAATCATCATACGGAAGCCGCCGGCATTGCCGATGCCCTGCACCGGAGGCGGCTGCACCACGATCGTCAGCGCCTCCTGAATCGGCGCGAGCTTCGCAAACAGCGCCTGCTGGATGCCGCCCGCGGTCAGGCTCGCATTGCCCGCGCGCTCGGTGAACGGCGAAAGCACGACGAAGATCGCACCTGCGTTCGGCGCGACCGAGAAGGTGGCGCCGGAGAAGCCGACGATGTTGATCGCATGCTGTACGCCCGGCACTTCAAGCGCGGCCTTGGTCGCACGCTTCATCACCTCGTCGGTGCGAGACAGCGCGGCGCCGGGCGGCAATTGCACGGCGACGATCAGATAGCCGCGGTCCTGCTGCGGAATGAACCCCTGCGGGGTCCGCGCAAACTGAAACAGGCCGAAGGCAACGGTCGCGACATAGATCACGAGCATGATGCCGACGATCCGCACCGTGCGCGCCGCCATCCGGTTGTAGCGCCCGGCGAGCCAGTCGAAGCCGCGGTTGAAATATCCGAAAAACTTGCGGATCGGAACGCCGAGACCTTTCGGCGGCTCATGGCTGTGCGGCCGCAGCAGAAGCGCGCACATTGCCGGCGACAGCGTCAGCGACACCAGCAGCGAAATCGCGGTCGCGCTGATGATGGTCAGCGCGAATTGCCGGTAGAATTGTCCGGAGATGCCGGTGACGAACGCCGCCGGCACGAACACGGCCGCCAGCACCAGCGCAATCGCGACCAGCGCGCCGCCGACCTCGTCCATCGACTTGTGGGTTGCTTCTTTCGGCGCCATGCCCGCTTCGATGTTGCGCTCGACGTTCTCCACCACGACGATCGCGTCATCGACCACGATGCCGATGGCAAGCACGAGCCCGAACAGCGTGAGGTTGTTGATGGTGAACCCGAACACCGTCATCAGGAAGAAGGTGCCGACCAGCGAAATCGGAATCGCCAGAATCGGGATCACCGCCGCGCGCCAGGTCTGCAGGAACAGCACCACGACGAAGATCACGAGCAGGATCGCCTCGAACATGGTTTCGACGACCGCGTTCACCGACTCGGAAATGAACTGCGTCGGATCATAGATGATGTCGTATTTCACGCCGGGCGGCAGCCGCTCGCCAAGCTGCTTCATGGTGTTGCGGATCGCGGTCGCAGTCGAGAGCGCGTTCGAGCCCGGCCGCTGGAAGATCGCGAGCGCGACGGCCTCGTTGTCGTTCAGATAGGAGTTCGACCCGTAATCCTGCGCCGCAAGCTCGATGCGCGCGACATCCTTCAGGAGCACCACGGCGTTCGAGGTCGTCTTGACGACGATATTCGCAAACTCGTCCGGATTGGCGAGACGGCCCTGCGTCGTCACCGCGATCTGGAACTCGCGGCTGTCGCCGACCGGTGGTGCGTTCAGCACGCCGCCCGCGACCTGCACGTTCTGCCGCTGCATGGCGGCAACGACATCGGCCGAGGTCAGTCCCAGCGTCTGCATGCGGCCCGGATCGAGCCAGACCCGCATCGCGTAGTCGCGGCTGCCGAACACGGTGATCGAGCCGACGCCGTCGACGCGCGTCAGCACGTCCTTGATCTCGAGATTCGCGTAGTTCGATACGAATAGCGCGTCGCGCGACTTGTCCGGCGAGTAAAGGTGAACGATCAGCATCAGGTCCGGCGACGATTTCGTCACCGTCACGCCGATGTTGCGGACTTCCGCAGGCAGCCGCGGATTGGCGATCGCGACACGGTTCTGCACCTGCACCTGCGCCTGATCGAGATTGGTGCCGATGTCGAAGGTAACCTGAATCGTGAAGCGGCCGTCTGCGGTCGAGTTCGAGGACATGTAGAGCATGCCCTCGACGCCGTTGATC
>JAEZFA010000041.1 GCA_023417665.1 Pseudomonadota bacterium
GGCGGATCGCCGGGTTCTCGAAGGTCGATGTCTTAGCCGGCCAGT
The DNA here is from genome assembly GCA_023417665.1 of Pseudomonadota bacterium. Taxonomy (GTDB): domain Bacteria; phylum Pseudomonadota; class Alphaproteobacteria; order Rhizobiales; family Xanthobacteraceae. The sequence continues at coordinate 46 of JAEZFA010000041.1, forward strand.
TTGGCCTTCTCGAAACGCTTGCGATCGTTCGGATCGAGATAGAGCTTGCGAAGCCGGATGGACTTCGGCGTCACCTCCACCAGCTCGTCGTCCTGAATCCACGAAAGAGCGCGCTCCAGCGTAAACTTGATCGGCGGCGTAAGCTTCACCGCTTCGTCCTTGCCGGCGGCGCGGATGTTGGTGAGCTTCTTGCCCTTCAGCACGTTCACGTCGAGGTCGTTGTCGCGGCTATGGATGCCGATGATCATGCCCTCATAGACCTTCTCGCCGGCGTCGATGATCATCGGGCCGCGGTCCTCGAGGTTGAACAGCGCATAGGCGACGGCTTCCCCGGATTCGTTGGAGAGCAGTACGCAATTCACGCGCCCACCGATGTCGCCCTTAAACGGCTGGTACTCGTGGAACAGACGGTTCATGACGGCGGTGCCGCGGGTGTCGGTCAGGAGTTCCGACTGGTAGCCGATCAGACCGCGGGTCGGGGCATAGAAGCGCAGGCGAACGCGGTTGCCACCAGACGGACGAAGCTCGACCATTTCGGCCTTGCGCTCTGACATCTTCTGGACGACGATACCGGAATGCTCCTCGTCGACGTCGATGACGACTTCCTCGATCGGCTCCATCATCTCGCCGGTCGCTTCGTCGCGCAGCGGCACGACGCGCGGACGCGCAACCGACAGTTCGAAGCCTTCGCGGCGCATGGTTTCGATCAGAATGCCGAGCTGCAATTCGCCGCGGCCGGCGACCTCGTAAGAATCCTTGCCCGCACTCTCCTCGATCTTCAGCGCGATGTTGCCTTCGGCCTCGCGGAACAGGCGGTCGCGGATCATGCGGCTCGTGACCTTGTCGCCTTCGGTGCCGGCAAGCGGGGAATCATTGACGCGGAAGGTCATGGCAAGCGTCGGCGGATCGATCGGCTGCGCCGGGATCGGCGTCGAAACATCGGGATTGCAGATGGTGTCGGCGACGTTCGCTTCGGTAAGACCCGCAATCGCAACGATGTCGCCGGCACCGGCTTCCTCGACCGGCTGGCGTTCAAGCCCGCGGAACGCGAGCACCTTGGTGATGCGGCCCTGCTCCAGCACCTTGCCGTCGCGGGAGAGCACTTTCACGCTCTGGTTCGGCTTCACCGAACCGGCAGTGATGCGGCCCGTGAGAATGCGGCCGAGATAGGGGTTTGCCTCGAGGATGGTCGCAAGCATGCGGAATTCGCCGGGCTCAACCGTCGGCGCGGGCACATGCTTCACGACCAGATCGAACAGCGGCTTCATCGAATCCTTCGGGCCTTCGAGCGAAGGCGCCATCCAGCCTTCTTTGGCCGAGCCGTAGAGGATCGGGAAGTCGAGTTGCTCTTCCGTCGCATCGAGGGCTGCGAACAGGTCAAAAACTTCGCCCGCGACTACGTTGGCGCGGGCGTCCGGACGATCGACCTTGTTGATGGCGACGATGGGCTTCAGCCCCATCTTGAGTGCTTTGGACACCACGAATTTGGTCTGCGGCAGCGGGCCTTCGGCGGCATCGACCAGCACGATCACGCCATCGACCATATTGAGAATGCGCTCGACCTCGCCTCCAAAGTCGGCGTGGCCCGGCGTATCGACGACGTTGATGCGGATGTCGTTCCAGAGGATCGAGGTCGCTTTCGCGAGAATGGTAATGCCGCGTTCGCGCTCGAGGTCGTTACTGTCCATTGCGCGCTCGGTGACCTTCTCGTTCGAGCGGAAGGTGCCTGCCTGCTGCAGGAGGCGATCGACCAGCGTGGTTTTGCCATGGTCGACGTGCGCGATGATCGCGATGTTACGAAGCTGCATTGTATAGGGTCCGGAAATACGTCGCGGGCCCAAGCGGCCCGCGGATTCGCCGCCCGTATATAGGGGCAGCCCGACCCTTGGCAACCAGCCCTGGCAACCGTGACGGAATTAGCCCAGACGCCGCCGCCAGGGCCCTTCGTAATCCTTGGGCCGGGCGGCACGGACCATCATCATCTCGCCCAGGTTCTCGGCGGTCAGCAGCCCGATCAGGCGATCCGAACCGTCGGTCGCGCCGATCGCCGGTGCGCGGCTTTCCTGCAGCACCTTGATCGCACTTTCGAGCGTGGCGCGGGCCGATACCGTCGGGATCTCGGCATCGGTCGCCTCGAGCACCGGGCAGGCGGGACCCTTTTCCTTCAGCGCCCTGATCATGGCGTCGCGGGTCAGGACGCCGCGCAGCTTGCCGGCGCCATCGACGATCGGAAACTCCTTCTGTGTGGTCTGGATCAAGGCGTTCGCGGCTTCATCGACGGTCGCCTGCGTGCCGAGCGCGCGGAACTGGGTGATCATCGCATCCGAGACCAGCGCGCCGCGCGAAACGTCGCGCAGCTGCGCGTGTCCCGCTTCGGCGGAGGCGGCGAGAAACACGAAGACCGCAATCACGATCAGCATCGGATTGGTGAAGATGCCGAGGATGCCGAAAGCAACGGCAAAGCCCTGACCGACCATGGCGGCAAGCTCGGTCGCGCGGCCGAAGGAGAAGCGCGTCGCGAGCAGCGCGCGCAACACGCGGCCGCCATCCATCGGAAATGCCGGGATCAGGTTGAACAGCACGAGAAAGATATTCGCGCCGGCAAGCTTCACGATGGTCGATGTCGTGGGGTCTTCGATCCTGGTGAGCGACTGCACGTCCATATTGGTCGCGCCGAGATAGAGGATCAGCGCGGCCGCGATCACGACATTCACGAGCGGTCCCGCAATCGCGACGATGAATTCCTGGCTCGGCTTTTCGGGAATGCGCTCGAGCGATGCAATGCCGCCGAAGGGCCACAGCGTGATGTCGGGGGTCTTCACGCCAAAGTAGCGCGCGGCAAAGACATGACCGAATTCATGCAAGAGCACGCAGAAGAAGAGCAGCGAGACGAAGATCACGCCTTCCCACGCGGCGGCCGTGCCGCCTTGCCGGTAATAGGCGTACCAGATCCACACCAGAAAAAGGAGGAAGGTAACGTGGATGCGGACGGCGGTTCCCGCAACGCGGGCGACGGTCAGCGACCAGAGCATGGCGGACAATCCCAGGACGGCGTCCGTCTAAGATAAGGCAGATTTTGCGTCGCGCAATTAGCGCGCGATCCGGCGGCCAAGCTTGTAGATTCCGAAGCCGATCAGCACGCCGATCGCAGCACAGAGGCCCAGCACCACGTTGCCTTCGCTGCCCGGGTTCTCCGGCGCGCCGTAATAGGCGAAGAACAACGCCATCATCGTGACGCTCAACGCCGCGCCGACCAGAATGCCGATCAGGCAGATGATCAGGCCGGCTATTTTGCGTGCCGTCATTTCTTTCTGTTGTCGCGGGCGCCAAGCGTGCGAAGCCGCAGCGCGTTCAGCTTGATGAAGCCTTCGGCGTCCTTCTGGTCGTAGGCGCCCTTGTCGTCCTCGAAGGTGACGAGCGTGGACGAGTAGAGTGATTTTGGCGAAGCGCGGCCGGCCATGAGCACGTTGCCCTTGTAGAGCTTGAGCGTGACTTCGCCTTCGACATGCTCCTGGCTCTTGTCGATCAGGGCCTGCAACATCTCGCGCTCCGGCGAGAACCAGAAGCCGTTATAGATCAGCTCGGCATATCGCGGCATGATCTCGTCCTTCAGATGTGCGGCACCGCGGTCGAGCGTGATCGACTCGATGGCGCGATGCGCGAAAAGCAGGATCGTGCCGCCGGGCGTTTCGTAAACGCCGCGCGACTTCATGCCGACGAAGCGGTTCTCGACCAGATCGAGCCGGCCGATGCCGTTGTCATGGCCGAGCTGGTTGAGTTTCGTCAGCAGGGAGGCCGGCGAAAGCTTCTCGCCGTCGATGGAAACGGCGTCGCCCTTCTCGAATCCGATCGTCACGGTGGTCGGCTTATCGGGCGCATCCATCGGCGAGATGGTGCGCTGATAGACGATGTTCGGCGCTTCCACGTTCGGGTCTTCGAGCACCTTGCCTTCGGACGACGAGTGCAGAAGGTTCGCGTCCACCGAGAACGGGGCCTCGCCTTCCTTGTCCTTGGTGATGGTGATCTGGTGATTGCGCGCGAAGTTCAAAAGATCTTCGCGGCCCTTGAATTCCCACTCGCGCCAGGGCGCGATGATCTTGATGCCGGGCTCGAGCGCATAATAGCCAAGCTCGAAGCGGACCTGATCGTTACCCTTGCCGGTCGCGCCGTGGGAGACGGCATCCGCTCCGGTCTTCCTCGCAATCTCGATCTGCTTCTTCGCGATCAAGGGCCGCGCGATCGAGGTGCCGAGGAGATAAAGCCCTTCGTATTGCGCATTGGCGCGAAACATCGGGAAGACGTAGTCGCGCACGAATTCCTCGCGCACGTCCTCGATGAAGATGTTTTCTTCCTTGATGCCGGCGCGCAGCGCCTTTTCGCGGGCGGGGGCCAGTTCGCCGCCCTGGCCGAGATCGGCAGTGAAGGTCACGACCTCGCAGTTATAGGTGGTCTGGAGCCACTTCAGGATGATCGAGGTGTCGAGGCCGCCGGAGTAAGCGAGCACTACCTTCTTGATTTCTTTGGCCATTGCATTTCCTGGTCGGCGGGCGTGCTTGCCCTCAGCAAAGTCGCGCAGTTATAGGCCGGTCGCAACGCCGCGCAAGGTTGTTGCTTTGGCGCTCGCGCGCGGCGCGAAGAGCGCTATTCTCGGCGGCAGAATCGGACTTTTGCCCGTGGCCACGCTCGACTTCTTCTACGAATTCGCCTCGACCTATTCCTATCCCGCGGCCATGCGGATCGACGATCTCGCGCTCGACTATGACGTCGAGGTGAACTGGCGGCCGTTTCTGCTCGGGCCTATCTTCAAGGCGCAGGGCTGGGAGACGTCGCCCTTCAACCTCTATCCGCAAAAGGGGCGCTACATGCGCCGCGATCTGGAGCGAATCTGCGAGCGGCAGGGCCTGCCGAAATTCCGGATGCCGGCGACTTTTCCGGCTTATTCGATCCTGCCGGCCCGGGTCGCGCTTTGCCTGCGGGGCGAAATGCGCGCGGCGTTCTCGCGTGCGGTCTATGACGCCGCGTTCGCGCAAGGCGCGGACATTGCCGAGGTCAGGGAGATCGAAACGATCCTGAAAATTCTCGGCGAAGACCCGGCAAAAATCTTCGAGAAAGTGAATACGCAGGCCGTCAAGGATGCGCTGCGCGCGGAGACGGAAGCGGCACAGCGGCACGGCATCTTCGGCGCGCCCGCCTTTGTCACCGAAGACGGCGAACTCTTCTGGGGCAACGACCGGCTGGAAGCGGCACTGGAGTGGGCGGCCGGCGACTAGGCGTGCTTGCGCCGGCCTGCATTGCGGCCCGCGATCAGCCAGTACACCAGCCCGGCGGCAAAGCCGGCCGCGACCGAGGACACGATCAGGTCGCTCGAGATCGGGATGCCGCCGAACCACGGCAGGATGCGGCCGGCGAAGACCGGCGACAGGCAGGCAATCGCAATGGCGCCGATCAGATAAAGGAGCAGCGAGCGCACCCCGAAGATTTCCGCGACTGCGGCCGCGATCAGGTAGGGCACGAAGGCGATCCAGAATATCAGATACATCCAGACGAACAGGCCCGTTACGAGGGTGTTCCACAGCACATCGAGGGATGCCGCGGAGAAATCCGAAATCGTCGCCTGCATCGCCGTGCCGCCAAGTGCTGCGGCAAAACCAGCCGCCGCCGTTGCGACGATCGTGCCGACCAGCACGAGAATGGCGCGGATGAGAAATCGCATGGACTAGACCACCTTCCAGCGGCCGGCGCTGCGGCCCGCGATCAGCCAATAGACGAAGCCCGCGACAATGCCGGCGGCGGTGAGATATTGCAGCTCGCGCGTGATCGGCGCGACGGTGCCTGCACCCTCAATCCGCGCGCCGGTGTCGGAAAGGAAATAGGCGACCGCGCCGATCATAGCCCCGCAAAGCGCGTAGTAGAGCACCGAGCGCAGGCCAAACATCTCGCCGAGCAAGATCACGACAAAGGACGGTGCGAAGACATAAAACGGCGTCACCACGCCGGCCGCACCCCCGAGAAACAGCAGCACCATGAAATATTCCGGGGAGCCCTTCGCAAAATCGGACAGCTCCGGCGCGACCAGCCCATAGGCGACGATGAAGGCCGCAACCATGCACGAGACCAGAAAGGCGAAGGCAATGACAAGCGTGCGCAGAAACAGCGCCATCGCCTAATCCGTCATGGCCATGGCGCGCAATGCCATGCGCTCGCGCGCGCTCAGCTTCTGGGTTTCCGATTTCAGCTGGCCGCAGGCGGCAAGGATGTCGCGGCCACGCGGGGTGCGCACCGGGCTTGCATAGCCCGCATTGAAGACGATCTCGGAAAACTGCTCGATGGTTTCCCAATCCGAGCATTCGTACTGGGTGCCGGGCCAGGGATTGAACGGAATGAGATTGATCTTGGCCGGGATGCCTTTCAGCAGCCGCACGAGTTCCCTGGCTTCGGCAGGGGAATCGTTCACCCCCTTCAGCATCACATATTCGAAGGTGATGCGCCGCGAGTTCGACGCGCCGGGATATCTGCGGCAGGCGTCGAGTAATTCCCTGATCGGATATTTCTTGTTCAGCGGCACGAGTTCGTTGCGCAGCTCGTCATTGGTCGCGTGCAGCGAGATCGCCAGCATCGCGCCGACGTCGTTCCCGAGGCTTTCGATCATCGGCACCACGCCCGAGGTGGAGACGGTGATGCGCCGCTTGCCGATGGCGATGCCTTGATCGTCGGAGATCGTCGCGATCGCCGACTTCACGCCGTCGAAATTGTAGAGCGGCTCGCCCATGCCCATGAAGACGAGATTGGTGACGAGGCGCGGCGCATCGGCTGCCGAAGCGGTGCCTTCGGCCCGCGTCATGCCGGGCCATTCGCCGAGCCGGTCGCGCGCGATCATCACCTGCGCGACGATCTCGGGGCCGCTCAGGTTGCGCACCAGTTTCTGCGTGCCGGTGTGGCAGAAGGAGCAGTTCAGCGTGCAGCCGACCTGCGAGGAGATGCAAAGCGTGCCACGGTCGCTCTCGGGGATATAGACCGCCTCGACGTCGTGCGGCTTTTCTCCCGGCGTATCGGCCGGCAGACGAATGAGCCATTTGCGGGTGCCGTCGGTCGAAATCTGCTCGACCACGACTTCGGGGCGTTCGAGCGTGAAGTGCTCTTTCAGTTTCGCGCGCAGATCCTTCGATACGTTCGTCATCGCGTCGAAGTCGCGCACGCCGTGCGCATAGAGCCATTGCCAGAGCTGCGAGACGCGCATCTTGCGCTCGCGTTCCGGCACGCCGATTTCGGCAAGCGCCGCGGCGAGCGCCGGGCGATCGAGGCCTGCGAGCGAGCGGGTCATGGACATTCCTTGGCCACGCGCTCGAGCGCCTGCGTCAGTCCCATCAGCGAATAGCGGTCGGTGGTGACGGCGCCCTTGGCCGGCGTCAGCTTCAGCGTGACGTCCTTTTCGGCGCGCAGCGCGGCAAGCAGTTTCTGCTCTTCGGTGAGGTCCTTGACCCAGAGGCCGTTGCCTTTGGCATAGAGCGCATAATTGCCGCCGCTGACGGCGAGTGCGGCCTCGGCGTCTTCCTTCAGCGCGAAGCCGGTCATGATGCTGATTTCGTTGACGAGCTTTTCGTCGGGGCGGGTCGTGACGAAGAAATAGGCGGGACCGCGCTTTACGTTCGCGGGCTGGCGCTCCTTGGGCTGCGTCAGCGCGAAACAGGCCTTCGCGGCTTTGTTGACGTAAACGCCCCAGTCTCCGTATTGCGCGACCAGTGCAGGCGTGCCCGGCGTGGTTCGCTTCTGCGGCGCTGCCTTCTTCTGCGTCGCTTTCGGCGGCTGCTTCTTCGGCGTTTCCTTTTTCGGCGCGGATTTCACCGGCGCTTTTTTTTGTCCGTCCTGCGCAGCGGAATGCATCGCCCCGGCCGAAGCCAGCGCGGCGCCGAGAAGCGCGGCAAAGACAAAACGAAACGTCATTGGATTTCCTTTTTTGCCATCGGTTGCGTGCGGCCCCCGCGACAAACACCTTCACACCCACTAGAAATAGCCGTCTTTCGGGCGCGATGCCAACGAAAGGCAGGTCCGGCGCGGCCGTTCTGTAAAGACGGAGGCCGACAAAAAAATGGCGCCCGGGCAGGGCGCGTTCAGGGATGGAGAAGATCGATGAAAGCGGTACTTTGCGTGCGCCATGGCGGCCCGGAAGCACTTGAAATCAGGGACATTCCGGAGCCGGTCGCCGGCAAGGGCGAAGTGGTCGTGAAGGTCGCTGCGGCGTCGCTGAATTTCTTCGATACCCTGATCATCCAGAACAAATATCAGTACAAGCCGGAACTGCCGTTCAGTCCCTGCGCCGAGTTTTCCGGAACCGTGGATTCGGTGGGCGAGGGTGTCAGCGACTTCAAGCCGGGCGATCGCGTCTGCGGAAATCTGCCGACGGGTGCCGCACGCGAGAAGATCGTCGTGCCGTCGCGTGCGCTCATCCATGTTCCGCAGGGACTGGAGCTCGAGAAGGCGGCCGGTCTCATCATCACCTATGGCACCACGATTCACGCGCTGAAGGATCGCGCGAAACTTAAAGCCGGGGAAACGCTCGCGGTGCTCGGCGCGTCCGGCGGCGTCGGTCTTGCCGCGATCGAACTCGGCAAGGTGATGGGCGCGCGCGTGATTGCCGCGGCATCCTCGGCGGAGAAGCTGGAATTTGCGAAGCAGCACGGCGCCGACGAGATCATCGACTATTCCAAGGAAGACCTGAAGGAGCGGCTGAAGGAGCTGACCGCCGGCAAGGGCGTCAATGTGATCTACGATCCCGTCGGCGGGCCTTATGCCGAACCGGCGCTGCGTTCGATCGCCTGGGAGGGCCGCTATCTCGTGATCGGATTTGCCGCGGGCGAGATTCCGAAAATTCCGCTCAACCTCGCGCTTCTCAAGGGCTGCGATATCGTCGGCGTGTTCTGGGGCGACTATGCGCGGCGCAATCCCGCGGCGAACCAGAAGCATCTCGAGGAGATCATGAAGTTAGCCGCCGAGGGCAAGCTGTCGGCGCATCTCGACGCGCGCTACAAATTCGACAATGCGGTCGAGGCCTTCCACGCGATCGCGCAGCGGAAGGTCAAGGGCAAGATCGTGCTGGTGCCGTAAACTACGCCGCGGTGTTTGCCCGGATATCGTTCAGCGCCGCGTGCGCCGCCTCGCGATGCTCCGGCTTGATGTGCGACGCGATCAACTGAAACGTCGCCATCAGCACGGCGGCGTCATCGGTGAAGCCGAGCGCGGGCAGAAAATCCGGAACCAGATCGGCAGGCATCACGAAATAGGCGAGCGCGCCCATCAGCATGCCGCGCACGCGCAGCGGCGTGTCTCGATCCAGCGTGCAGTAGTAGGCGGCAAGCGCGTCTTCCGCGAAAGGAATCTTCGCGCCGACCGCCTTGAGCTTCGGCCAGAATTCGTCGCGGACGCGCGCGGCGTCTCCTTTGCGGTTGCGAAACCTGCCGAAAAAGCTGCCTGCCTGAAACCGGGCCATGCCTGCTCCTCTTTGCGGCGGAACCGCCGCCACAACCAGATTACATGGCGCGGGCGTAGCGGGATTCAAGTCCGGCGCGGCCCCGCAGCGGATATTCGGCCTCCACGACATAGGGGCCGCCGCCTTGCGACGCGCGCGACGAATAAAGCACGAAGCGCGATACCGGGAAGCTCATGGCGGGGAAGCCGCCGCGGGTCGAAAGATAATCGGCGACTTCGAGCACCGAGGCATCGCGCAGCCGTGCCAGCGTGACATGCGGCGTGAAGCGGCGGCCTTCGGCCGGCAGGCCGATCCGCTGCATCATGCGCTCGTGCTCCGCCTGCAGTTCGACGAGCGCCGGCGAGGGCTGCACCGCGCCGAAAATCGCGCGCGGCTTTTTTCCGCCGAACTGGTCGAGGCCGGTCAGCGTCACGCTGAAGGACGGCCGCTCGACCAGATCGAACATGTCGGCAACTTCCCAGGCGGTGCGGTCGTCAATGTCGCCGATGAAGCGGAGCGTCAGGTGGTAATTTTCCGGGTCGATCCAGCGCGCACCGTGAATTCCGCCGCGCAGCAAAGAGAGCCTGAGGCCGATCTCTTTCGGCACTTCGATCGCAGTAAAAAGGCGCGGCATGATGATTACCCGCGGCGTTTTTTGACTCGCTCGATCAGCGATTCGACAGAAGGCAGTATACGCTCAACCACGAGAGATACACCCTTCGCGGTGGGATGAATTCCGTCGCTGAGATTCAGTCCGCGCTCGCCGGCGACGCCGTCTAGGAAGAACGGATAAATCAGGATGTCATGTTCCTTCGCCAGACTGGCGTAGATCGCGTCGAACTTTGCGGCATAGTCCGCCCCCAAATTGGGCGCGGCACGCATGCCGCCGAGCAAAACATCGATCTTGCGGGCCTTCAGGCGCCGGATCATGGCGTCGAGGTTCTTCTGCGCGAGCTCCGGCGCCATGCCGCGGAGCATGTCGTTGGCGCCGAGCACGAGGATCACCGCGTCCGTGCCGTCGGGGATCGACCAGTCGAGCCGGGCAAGGCCGCCGGCCGTGGTATCGCCGGAAACGCCGGCATTGACGATCTCGACTGCAACGCCGCGCTTCTTCAGCGCAGTCTCAAGCTGCGCCGGAAACGCTTCCTCGGCGCGCAGCCCGAACCCCGCCGTCAGGCTGTCGCCGAACGCGACGATCCTGACCGGCTGGGCCAGTGCAGGCGCGAGCGGGAGCGCCAGCAAGAAAGCCACAATGAGGGCGCCATAAAAGCGGACACCTTTTCGCTTTTCCGGGCTGCCGTTATTGGTGGCCGAACGGTCGGCGCGCCGATCGCGCCGGAGTATCAGAGACCGCATGAATATCTCCACGCCTATAACGGCAAACGCGCAGCCCGCAATTCGGCTTACCGATGTCGATCTCAAGCTCGGCTCCGGGGCGGCGCGCGTACATATCCTGAAGAAAGTGTCGCTCCAAATTGGCCAAGGTGAGGCGGTCGCGCTGATCGGCCCTTCCGGCTCCGGCAAGTCCACGCTCCTGATGGTGATGGCGGGACTGGAGCGTGCCGGCGCGGGCTCCGTAGAAGTTGCGGGGCAGGAGCTGACGAAGCTCAACGAGGACCAGCTCGCGAGATTTCGCGGCAATCACGTCGGCATCGTGTTTCAGTCGTTCCACCTGATCCCCACCATGACGGCGATCGAGAATGTCGCAGTGCCGCTCGAGCTTGCCGGCCGCGCGGATGCCTTCGCGCGGGCGCAGCGCGAGCTTGAGGGCGTGGGCCTGGGCGGACGCCTGCATCACTACCCGGCGCAACTCTCGGGCGGCGAGCAGCAACGCGTGGCGCTCGCCCGCGCGCTCGCGCCGGAGCCTTCGATCATTTTCGCCGACGAGCCGACCGGCAATCTCGACGAGAAGACCGGCCGCGAGATCATGGATCTGCTGTTTTCGAAACAGGCCGAGAAAGGCGCCACGCTGGTCGTGGTGACGCATGATCTCAATCTCGGCAATCGTTGCGATCGCCTGATCCGCATGCGCTCGGGCGAAGCGCAGGCCGAGCAGCCGAAGGCCCGCGCATGAGCGTGGCTTCCGCGCCTTTGCCGGCGAGCCGTGCCGGTTTCGCTACGGCGTGGCGCATTGCGCTGCGCGAGTTGCGCGGCGGCGTGCGCGGCTTCGGCGTTTTTCTTGCGTGTCTCGCAATCGGCGTCACGGCGATCGCAGGCGTCGGCTCGTTTGCGCGCGCGCTCTCCGACGGCATGTTGCGGGAAGGCTCGCGTATTCTCGGCGGCGACATCGCCTTCTCGCTCATTCATCGGCAGACCAGTCCGGCGGAAATGGATTTTCTGAAATCGCGCGGCGCGGTTTCGGAAGTCGGCACCATGCGCGCGATGACGCGCGCCGCGAGCGGTGCCGCCACGCTTGTCGAACTGAAGGCGGTTGACGGCGCCTATCCGCTCACCGGCAATATCGAACTCGAGCCCAAGGTATCGCTGGCGCGGGCCTTGCAGAAAGTCGGCAATCGCTACGGCGCGGTGGCGGAGCGCACGATGCTTCTGCGGCTCGGCATCACGCCGGGCGTCGAAATCAAGATCGGAGACGCGACCTTCCTGATCACCGGCGTGATCGAAAGCGAACCGGACCGGGTTGGAACCGGCGTCGGCTTTGGGCCGCGCCTCATCATTTCGCAGGAAGCGTTGAAGGCCACCAATCTCCTGCAGCCGGGAAGTCTGGTGCGCTGGAGCTACCGGGTCCGGCTGCTCGATTCGAGCGATTCATCGCTCGCCACCACCCAGCAACAGGCGCGCGAACTCTTTCCGAACGCCGGCTGGGAAATCCGCACGCGCGCAAGCGCCTCGCCGCAGCTGGAGCGCAACGTGCGGCGGCTCGCGGAATTTCTGACGCTGGTCGGCCTTACCGCGCTGCTCGTCGGCGGCGTCGGGGTTGCCAACGCGGTGATGCATTACCTTGAGCGCAAACGCGCCGACATCGCGACCTTCAAGGCGGTCGGCGCATCCGGCGCCACCGTGTTCTCGATCTATCTCGCGCAGATCGGAATGATCGCGATTGCCGGCATTGCGCTCGGCGTGATTGCGGGCACCGCGCTTCCCTTCGCGATTCCGGCGTTGTTCGGAAAATACATTCCGTTGCCGCTTGCGCCGGGCGTCCATGCGGACGTGATCGCGCTCGCGGCGGCTTTCGGAATTCTGGTCGCGCTTGCTTTCGCATTGTGGCCGCTCGGCCGCGCGCACGACGTGCCGGTTTCGGCGCTGTTTCGCGACAGCGTCGAAACGCAGCGCAGCCTGCCACGGCGGCGCTATATCGCGATGGTCGTGCTCGCCGTCGTGGCACTTGCCGCGCTCGCGTTTCTGGTCGCGGAGAGCCGGCGCATCGCGCTGATCTACATCGTCGCTGCCGCCGCGATCTTTCTGGTGCTGCGGGTGCTTGCGATTGCACTGATGGCGCTTGCGGCGCGGCTGCCGCGGCCGCGCTCCACCGCGTTGCGGCTTGCGCTCGCCAATATCCATCGCCCCGGCGCGCTGACACCTTCGGTCGTGCTTTCGCTGGGCCTCGGCCTGTCGCTGCTGGTCACGCTCACGCTGATCGACGGCAATCTCCGCCGGCAATTGACGCAGGCGCTGCCGCAAAGCGCGCCGAGCTTTTTCTTCGTCGACGTGCCGTCCGGCGATGTCGAGCGCTTCAACGCTTTCGTCAAACAGCACGGCGGCACGGGTGAACTGTCCGAGGTGCCGATGCTGCGCGGCCGAATCCTGCGGGTGAAGGACGTGCCGGCCGATCAGGTTCGGGTCGATCCGGAACAGGCCTGGGTGCTGCAGTCCGATCGCGGCATCACCTTCACCGAAACCTTTCCCGAAGGCTCGACGCTGGTTTCGGGGCAATGGTGGCCCAAGGACTATTCCGGCCCGCCGCTGGTGTCATTCGAGAAGCGTGCCGCCGACGGGCTCGGCCTGAAAGTCGGCGACAAGGTTTCGGTCAATGTGCTCGGCCGCACCATCGAGGCGACGATTGCGAACCTGCGCACGGTCGAATGGGAAAGCCTCGGCATCAATTTCGTCATGCTGTTCTCGCCGAACACGTTTCGCGGCGCGCCGCATACGATTCTCGCGACGCTGACCTATCCGGACGGCGGCGACCAGAAGCGCGAGATCGAGCTGCAGCGTCTTGTCGCGAACGAGTTTCCCGCCGTGACCACCGTGCGCGTGAAGGAAGCCTTGCAGACCATCAATGCGCTGGTCGCTGATATTGCGGTCGCGGTGCGCGGCGCGAGTTCGGTGACGCTGCTGGCGAGCATTCTGGTGCTGGCGGGCGCGCTTGCCGCCGGTCATCACAGCCGGGTCTATGACGCGGTCATCCTGAAGACGCTCGGCGCGACGCGCGGCCGGCTTCTCATCGCCTATGGTGCGGAATACGCGATCCTCGGACTGGCGACCGCGATCTTTGCGACGGGGGCGGGGGCGGTCGCGGCCTGGTTCGTGGTTGAGAATGTCATGAACTTCAGTTTCCAGTTCGAGCCGGCGGCGGCCGGGACCGCGGCTCTTACGGCGGTAGTTCTGACGGTGGCGCTCGGGCTGATCGGCACCTGGCGGGCGCTCGGCCAGAAACCTGCACCGGTTTTGCGCAATCTTTAAAATTTGCAGCATTTGCAAGCGCTTCAAGTGGTCACACAAGGTTGACGGAAATTCACTTGCAGCGAAATTTGGCGCACACCATATTCGTAGCGGATTCAGGACAGGCGCTGGAAACTACACATTCTTTCCGGCGTTCGATGTCCTGCCACGAGGGAGCTTCCTTTAGGGAGAAAGGGACCACGATGTCCGACCTGAACACCAATCCTGCGACCCGCTACGGCGGCGTCACCCGCACTGCGGCGGAGATCGACCAAGGTCTTCGCTCCTACATGCTGGGTGTCTACAACTACATGGCGATCGGCCTTGCGATCACCGGTCTGTTCGCGCTCGGCATCTACATGCTGTCGATCTCGGATGTGCCGACGCAGTACCAGATCCGCGGCGGCCTCTATCTCACGCAGCTCGGCTATACGCTGTTCGTCAGCCCGCTGAAGTGGGTGGTGATCCTCGCGCCGCTCGCGATGGTCTTCTTCCTCAGCTTCCGCGTCGACAAGATGAGCGTTGGCGCGGCACAGCTGACGTTCTGGGCCTATGCGGCGCTGGTCGGCGTATCGCTCGCCGTGCTCCTGATGGTCTATACGCACACCTCGATCGCCCGCGTGTTCTTCATCACCGCGGCCTCGTTCGGTGCGCTCAGCCTCTGGGGCTACACCACCAAGCGCGATCTGTCGGGCTGGGGCTCGTTCCTCTTCATCGGCCTGATCGGCATCATCCTCGCGTCGCTGGTCAATATCTGGCTCGCCTCGTCGATGATGCAGTGGATCATCTCCTGCGTCGGCGTGCTCGTGTTCGCGGGCCTCACCGCCTACGACACGCAGCAGATCAAGGAAATGTACGACGTCAACGACGACGGCACGGTCGCGGGCAAGAAGTCGATCATGGGCGCGCTGCGCCTCTACCTCGACTTCCTCAACCTGTTCCTGATGCTGTTGCAGCTGTTCGGCAACCGCGAATAAGCGGCAGACGTCAGCTACAGAATGCGAAGGCCCGGCTCACCGCCGGGCCTTTTGCTTTGCGGGCCTAGTTCACGACGCTCAAGCGCTTGTCGATCACCGAAAGCACGCGGCCGAGATCGTGGCCGCGTTTCAGTACGAATCCGGTGGAGTTCACCACCGCATAGGCGCCCTGCCTGCGGGCGAGCGCCGGATTCTTTTCGATGCGGTAGAGCGGCTGCTCGGAGGAGCGGCGGAAGATCGAGAACACCGCGCGGTCTTTCATGAAGGCGATTGCGTAGTCGCGCCATTCGCCGGCCGCGACCATGCGGCCGTAGAGATCGAGAATGCGCAGCAATTCGCGGCGGTCGAAGGTGGTTTCTTTCTGCACGGGGGCGGTGGTGCGATTCGCAGGCCGCCCCGGGAACGCTATCGGTTCGAGATCGCTCAACGGCTGGCGCCTCCTGATCCTGGCAACGTGAAGTCCTGTCGCGTCGCCGTCATGATCGCGCCAGCCCGCAATTCGGGCAAGTTATTCTTTTGTGCCTGGAATCGCTCGGTTTTTTCTTTCCAGTTCCAAATGCAGAAATCATAAAGACGCCCAACTTCGGCCCCCCCGACGCCAAAGCGCGACGCGAGATTCCCTCTCGTAGCCTCCGGGCCGGCTTCGAAAGAGATCCGGTCAATCCCAGCCCCCCAGCCCCCCGGGCTTTTTCGGGCCGGCCCATCTGGCTAGACCGCGTACGGTTCAAACCCCAAATTCAAAGGGCCTCTCCATTCGGGAGGCCCTTCTTTTTTGTCCGGCGGTGGTTGGCGTTCGGCTCGCGCAATCAGCGCAGCGTCACGATCTCTGCGTTGCGGATCGCGCCCGGCGCATTCTCTGCGCCGTTCTGCACGAAGACGACCACGGCATCGGCGCCGCTGGCCGCGAGATCCGCGATCGCGATCGAGGTTTTCATCGGCTTGCCGTTATAGGCGCCGAGATTGCGCCAGGCGCGCACGACGTTGGCATAGCTTACGGTCGCGCCCTTGTTCTCGCCTTTTGCGATCTTCACGTCGACGCGCCGGGTCACCGCCACCATCCATACGGTGGCTTCGCCCCGGCCGGTGCCGATCTCGACGGTAACGGCGTTGCCGTCGCGTCTGAGCGACAGCGGAATTTCGCCGTCGTTCGAGGGGTGATTGCGAAGCGCAGCACTGATCGCGCTGGCGTCGCTTCCGATCGTGTATTTCACGCCGTTGATGACGGCCTGCGGCGTATAGACGTTCATGTCGCCGCGCACCTTTGCGTAGTTGCGCTGGCGCCTGGTGTGGGCGTGCAGCGCCAGCGTGTCCTTCCAGCCGAGGTAATCCCAGTAATCGACCGCGAGCGTGAGCGGGATCAGGTTCGGCTCCTTCGCCAGATTGCCGAGCAGCGCGTCGGCCGGCGGGCAGGAACTGCAACCCTGGCTCGTGAAAAGCTCGATCACGGACTTGCCGGCGGCAAGCGCCGGGGCCGACGCCGAGAGCGTCACGGCCGCGAACAGCGCGAACGCGCGGGAAAAGCGAAACACATGCATCATGGGCCTATCAACTGGATGGCAGACCATAGGCTCCGACAAGCGAAAGCCGCCACTCACTAATGGGTGAGCGGCGGCTTTGCATTGAAGCTATGCGGGCTTTTCTAGGCTGCAAGGTTGCGCAGCACGTACTGCAAGATGCCGCCGTTCTTGAAGTAATCGAGCTCGTCCAGCGTATCGATGCGGCACAGCAGCGGCACGGTCTTCCTGGTTCCGTCGCCCATCGTGATTTCCGCGGACAGCACTTCCTGCGGCTTCAGGCCTTCGGCAAGCCCCTTGATGGTGACGGTCTCGTCGCCCTTGAGGCCGAGCGTCTGCCAGGAGGTGCCTTCCTCGAACACGAGCGGCACCACGCCCATGCCGATCAGGTTCGAGCGGTGAATGCGCTCGAAGCTCTGCGCGATCACGGCGCGGATGCCGAGAAGCACGGTGCCCTTGGCCGCCCAGTCGCGCGAGGAGCCGGTGCCGTATTCCTTGCCGGCGAAGACGACCAGCGGCACCTTCTCGCGCTTGTACTTCATCGCGGCGTCGTAGATCGGCAGGCGCTCGCCGTCCGGGTAGTGGATCGTGACGCCGCCTTCGACGCCCGGCACCATCTGGTTCTTGATGCGGATGTTCGCAAACGTGCCGCGCATCATCACTTCATGGTTGCCGCGGCGCGTGCCGTACTGGTTGAAGTCGGCCGGCTTGACGCCGTTCTCGATGAGGTAGGCGCCTGCCGG
>JAEZFA010000072.1 GCA_023417665.1 Pseudomonadota bacterium
GCTTGATCTGGTTCACGCCCTCGACATCATCCACGGTACCGACGTGTTTTCCGTCGGAGCCCAGCACTTCCATATGTCCGGCGATCTTGTCTTTCACGGCCATTTCTCTGCTCCTTGCGATAATACGGCGCCCTCCTGAAAAGAACGCCGAGAGACGCAGGGAGTTTCGAACGCTGACCAATGGGCGATACCAGACGGTACGCCGTGGGCAGAAACCGCAGCGGCCGTAACGTTCTTCGGCCCGGCGACACATGCTCGATAGATGTCGCCGGCGCGACAACGCACAGGCCGCAACGAGTGTCCCAATACCACTTGCAGCGGGAACCCATTTTCACGCAGAGTGGTTTCCAAGGCCCGCATTGTTGGGGCGTTCAAGGGAGATTCGTATGAGCATTTTCGGAAGCATCATGGCCTCCATCTTCGGCAAGAACGAAGTGAAGGCGGATGGCACGCCCGCAACGTCGGCACCGCTGCCGATGGTGGACGTGGAAGCGATGATGGAGAAACTGGCCAAGGAGAGCGGCCGGCCGTCGAACTGGCGCGTATCGATCGTCGATCTGATGACGCTTCTGAAGCTCGATTCCAGCCTCGCTTCGCGGCAGAAGCTCGCGAAGGAGCTCGGCTACACCGGCAATGTCAACGACACGGCGCCGATGAACATCTGGCTGCACAAGCAGGTCATGACCAAGGTCGCAGCCGCCGGCGGCAAGGTTCCGGCCGACATCGCCAAGGCGTGATGCTCCCTCCGGGCTTACCCCGGATACGACGACATACGCGGCCCCTTCTCCCGAAGGGGCCGTTTTTATTGGGAGCGCTTTTTTTACAGGAACGCTTCGCGGACCTTCCGCGTTACCTGCCGAATATCCCCGCGAATACGCAACGTGAGGAGGCAGAGCATGTCCAACTTGAATCGAATCGACCGGACTTCCGCCGAACGCCGCCGCGCACTTCGCCGCGCCGAACGCGACGATCTGCTTCGGATCCTCGGCGACGAGCAGCAGATGGATACGCCCGATTCCGCGATCCTCGCCGCCAGTTCCCGCGACCCGCAGGACACCCGGCCGAATGACCCGCGCAGCCGCCTTTAGGAACGCGCGCGGCGAGCCGGCAGCACAGCCGACACGGCCCGCCGGCAAGGATGCCATGCGCGATCCGCCGCGCGAGTGGGACCGGCTCGACGAGATGGCGGACGAATCCTTTCCTGCGAGCGACCCGCCCGCCTATACCTCGCGCGGCGTTCGCAGCGACGACCGCATCTTCAAGCGCGCGAAGCGGTTCAGGAACGCGTGACCGGCGCGATCTGCGGCCATAGCTTGTGGGCGGCAAGATCGATCAGCTTGTTGCCGTTCTGATAGCCGAACACGTCGAGCACATAGGACGCACCGTCCTGCGCCGAGACGCGGATGCGATCGACCTCGAACCAGTTGTTGCGCTTGGAAGCCTTCTTCACGAATTCCACCGCGTCGATTTTCAGCGTGGCCCAGGGATAGCTTTTTCCGTCGATGGTCAGTGCGATAGCATCGCCCGAAGCCTTCGTTCCTGCCGGCGGCAGTTCGGCAAGACGGCTCGCGGCGCGCGCGCGCCATTTGGCGATTTCCTTGCGATGGAAATAGGCGATCAGCACCGCAAAGCCGAGCACGATGACCAGCATGATCAGGACGGCGGCGCCGTTGTTTGCCTTGCCGAGACTGAGAATGAAGCCGATCACGAGTGCGGCGTAGATGAAGCCGTAAGTCCACCACAGCGAGCGCTTGTAGCGGCGGGTCGCGGCGTTCGCGTCAAACGCGACCGCGTCCACGCGGGCCGACGGCTCTTTTCCGATCCGAAGTTGCCGGTCGAGTTTGTGTCCGGGCGCCTGCTCCAGCCCGTCGAGCGAAACCTTCATCTTCTTCCCCCTGCCCTTGTGCGGGCTCGCAAAAAGCGGGCCGCACGCTTGCGACCCGCTTTTCTTCCATTCCGTATCTTTCCCGGGGAAACGATAAAGTGCCAATCACATTTTGGTGGAGATACCGTCCGGTACGCAGATCACCGCATCGGATCGTGTCCCCAGTTCATGAGCGAGTGGCGCCACGGGCTGTCCTTCGGATCACCGTCCGGACGCCGCGCGCTGTGACGTGCAACGAAGCCGATGACCTTGCGCATGTGCGCGTAGTCATCCGGCGTGTAGTTGCCCGACTTTTTCTTCCGCATGATTTCCACGACCCGCCGTCCCGACCAGTGTCCGCCGGACTCGTTGGCGCTGTGCGGGGTCGCGGCGGCGCGGCTTTCGCCGCTCTTGAGCCAGCGATCGAGCGCCTGCGGCTTCATGTTGACCTTGTGAAAGAACTCGCGCTCAATCCGGGCGAAGCGGCCGTCACTTTTCTTGCGGCGGGACTGCCGCACTTCGGACCAGCTCATGTCCGCTTCGCTGCGCCGCGGCGCACGCTTCCTGGCAGCGGACTTGCGCTTCGCCGTGCTTTTCTTCTTCGCGGATTTTCGTTTCGCCGGCCTCCTGGCCTTTGCTTTCGATTTTTTCTTTTTCTTCGGCCGGGTCTTCTTCGCCCGTTTCACGGTTTTCTTCTTTTTGGTGCGTTTCGCCATCTTCCAGTCCCTTTCAAAAATCCAGAAGGGCAACGCCGAAGCATGCGTCCGCGTTCCCGCGCTTCGTTTGAAGCCGGGCCTTGGTGCCGCCTCGCAAGCGAGAGGCGGCCGGGACGCCGGGGATTACCGATCCCCTCTCGGCCGTCCGCACGAAAAACGAAAAGTGCGAACGTAGGGTCGTCACCGCGAAGAGACGGCTTTCGCCGGCGTCCCGCACGCGAATGGGTTACGGCCTGTTTCGTGCGGCCCCCCCGGTGGACTGACCAAACTATCCACCGCTGGCGGACCTTCTCGGCTTCGCCGTTGCCCGTCGGCACGGGCACGCACGAAGCCGCCAGAGGAAGGCCCTTGTGACGAGCGGCAGGCTCGCCGGAACCACGCGACTTCAGCCGCCGCACCCCGCCTCCCGCGTAGAGGCAAGCTGCGGCCACCGCTTCCGGCCCGCGCCGCGCTACGCGACTGCTCGGCGCCCTCGAAACGAGGCCGGAACGGGCGCAGTATCGCGCCTGCCGAAGCGACGGGGATTGAATAATCCGCATCGCAACACGAAGTGCCTGTCCGGACTGGAAAATTCCGGCATAAGCCGAAACGCATATCCCCGCTTGGGAACACGCGCTTGTCATTGCGGCGCTACTTTTGAGCGCAACGGAATCCGCTACGATGTGCTGGCCCGAAATCCCGGCTTGTCGGGACGGTCGCGGAGCGCCCCTCGTTGCATCCCAAGTTCACCGACGTGAACCACACGCTGAAATTCGGCCGCGAGAAGGTCGGGCAACGGCTCTTCTTCATCGGGCTGTTCGGGCTCGTGGCAGGCGGCCTGATGATCGGATTGAGCGGCATCCCGCAGGTGGAGTTTGCGGGCTATGCCGCGGCGATCCTCGGCTTCGCGCTTTGCATGTACGAAGTGCACCGGCACTTTCATCCGGGAAAGCCGATGCTGTCGCTCGCACCCGACGGCCTGCGCTACAACATCGAACTCGCCAAGGAGATTTTCGTGCCCTGGCACGAAGTGAAAGCGCTGCGCCGCATCGAGGTGAAGGACCTGAGCGGTGCTACCAAGTGGCCGCTGCGCGCGAAATTCGAGAACGTGACCGCGCTCGTCCTGACCAATAATTTCTACGACCGCAAGGTCCATATGGACAGCGCCTTTCTGCGCGGTCCCGGCTGGGACAATATTTTCATCCCCGACGAGAGGAACGACATCGTGCAGTTCGCGCTGCATCACGAAATCCTGCCGGTGACGGCGGAAGAACTTTACGCAGCAGTGGAAGCGCGCTGGACCGCGTTCAGGAACAAAACATCCGTTTCGGAGAAGGCCGCCCCGTGAGCGACTATTATGTCGACGTGAACCAGCGGCTGGTCTGGAGCCGCGTCAAGCTGCATCGCGCGAGGCTGATCATTGCCATGATCGGCCTTGTCGCCGGCGTCGTCATTCTTGCGCTCGGCGACAAACCGCGCGACGCCGTGATCGGCTGGGCTACAATCGTGGTTTGCCTGCCCTGGTCATTTTACGAAATCTACTGGGTGATGAAGCCCGGCACCGCATTGATCGAGCTGCTGCCGCAAGGCATCATTTTTCGCCAGACCAGCGAACACTTCATCGTGCCGTGGACGGAAATTCATGGCGTCGACACCATCGACATCCACACCAGCATGCGCGGCAAGCACATCACGTTTCATAACGTGACGGTCGTTGCCGTCTCGCAACTCTTCTATGACCGCGTGGTCCACGTCGACAGCTTCATCATGCGCGGACCCGGATGGGACGCAAACTTCATCCCGAAGGACGGCAAGATGCTGCTCGCGCTGCATCACGAAATCCTCCCCGTCACCGCGGATACGGTGCGGCGGGAGGTGGAGGAACGGTGGAAGGTGTTTGGGAAGAAGCCGCCCGATCAGTCCGCCATTTCCGGCGCGCAATAACGCGCCGTGCTGGCGAAATCATTTTCAATCCGGCGGAGAGCGTTTCACCGACCGGTCGATTTTCCGCTTTACATCCGCTTCGCGACTTCCTCGAGCATCACTTCGGTCGCGCCGCCGCCGATCGCCTGCACGCGCGCGTCGCGGCTCATGCGCTCGATCGTGCTTTCGCGCATGAAGCCGAGGCCGCCATGGAACTGCACGCAGTCATACATGACTTCGTTGACGAGTTCGCCGCAATAGGCCTTCACCATCGAGACTTCTTTGGTGGCGTCGAACCCTTTCGCGTCGAGCCATGCCGCGTGATAGACGAGCTGCCTGCCCGCCTCGACCTTGCCCGCGAGTTCGGATAGCCGCTGGCGGATCGCCTGCTTCGACCAGAGCGGCGCGCCGAAGGCCTGCCGCTGCTTGACCCAGTCGAGCGTCAATTCGAGTGCTGCCGAGCACTCGCCGATGCACATGGCGCCGATCGTGGTGCGCTCGTTCTGGAAGTTCTTCATGATCGCGTAGAAGCCGCGCCCCTCCTGCCCCAGGAGGTTCGTTATCGGCACGCGGCAGTTATCGAAAGAAAGTTCGGCGGTGTCGGACGAGCGCCAGCCATGCTTGTCGAGCGGGCGCGCAACCGAAAAGCCCGGCGTGCCCTTCTCGATCAAAATCATGGACACGCTCTGCGACGGCTGCGCCTTCGGATCGGTCTTCGCCGCGACACAATAGAGATCGCCATGCACGCCGTTGGTGATGAAGGTCTTGGAGCCGTTGAGGACGTAATGATCGCCCTCGCGGCGCGCGGTGGTGCGGATGCCTTTGACATCCGAACCCGCGAACGGTTCGGTCACGCAGACCGCGACGATCTTCTTGCCCGCGATAACATCGGGGAGATACTTCTCCTTCATCGCCGGCGTGCCGGCATGGAGGATGTGGACGCCGGCCATGTCGGTATGCACGAGCACGGTGATGGCAAAGCCGGAGAAGGTCGAGCGGCCGAGTTCTTCGGCCAGCACCACGGTGCCGAGCGTATCCATTTCCGAGCCGCCGTATTCGGCGGGATAACGGATGCCGAGAAAACCGAGGCTGCCCATTTTCTGGAGCACCTCGCGCGGCACGAAGCCCTGCGCTTCCCACGCAAGCCCGTTCGGCTTCACCTCGTTCTCGACAAAGCGGCGCACCTGCGCGCGCAACTGTTCGTGTTCTTCGGAAAAATAGATCGAGCGCGAAGGTGCGGAGGGCTGGTCGAGCATAATCACATCCTGAAGACGCCGAACTTCGTTTCCGGGATCGGCGCGTTGAGCGAGGCGGAAAGCGCCAGCGACAACACGCGCCGCGTTTCCGACGGCTGGATGATGCCGTCGTCCCAGAGCCGCGCGGTCGCGAAATAGGGATCGCCCTGCTCCTCGTATTGCTGGAGGATCGGCGCCTTGAATTGCGATTCCTCCTCGGCACTCCAGCTTTTGCCTTCGGCTTCGATGTTGTCGCGCCGCACGGTCGCAAGCACCGAGGCCGCCTGCTCCGCGCCCATGATCGAGACGCGCGCATTCGGCCAGGTGAACAGGAAGCGTGGCGAGAATGCGCGCCCGCACATGCCGTAATTACCCGCGCCGTAAGAGCCGCCTATCACGAGCGTCAGCTTCGGCACCGCCGCACAGGACACAGCCGTCACGAGCTTCGCGCCGTTCTTGGCGATCCCCTGGCTCTCATATTCGCGGCCGACCATGAAGCCGGTGATGTTCTGCAGGAACAGGAGCGGAATTTTGCGCTGGCAGCACAGCTCGATGAAATGCGCGCCCTTGAGCGAGCTTTCGGAATAGAGAATGCCGTTATTCGCGATGATGCCGATGGGCATGCCCGAAAGATGCGCGAAGCCGGTGACGAGCGTGGTGCCGTAGAGCGCCTTGAATTCCTCGAAGTGCGAGCCGTCCACGAGCCGCGCGATGATCTCGCGCACGTCGAAGGGCTTGCGCTTGTCGGCGGGGATGATGCCGTCGAGTTCGCCGCCATCGAACAGTGGCTCGATCGCGTCGCGCAGTTCCAGCCTCGCCCCCGCTTCGCGCGGCAAGGTCGCAACGATATTGCGCACGATCTTCAGCGCGTGCTCGTCGTCGGCCGCCAGATGATCCGCGACGCCGGATTTGCGCGCATGCACGTCGCCGCCGCCGAGGTCTTCCGCGCTCACCACTTCGCCGGTCGCGGCTTTGACGAGCGGCGGGCCGCCGAGAAAAATCGTGCCCTGCTTCTGCACGATCACCGTTTCGTCCGACATCGCCGGAACGTAAGCGCCGCCCGCAGTACAGGAGCCCATGACGGACGCGATCTGCGGAATGCCGAGCGAAGACAGCGTGGCCTGATTGTAGAAGATGCGGCCGAAGTGTTCGCGGTCCGGAAACACGTCCGGCCATTGCGGCAGGTTGGCGCCGCCGGAGTCCACCAGATAGACGCAAGGCAAGCGGTTCTCGCGCGCGACTTCCTGCAGGCGAAGATGCTTCTTCACCGTCATCGGGTAATAGGTGCCGCCCTTGATGGTGCTATCGTTCGCGACGATCGCAACCTCCCGGCCGGCGACGCGGCCGATGCCGGTGATCATGCCGGCGCCGTGGATCGGCTCGCCATACATGCCGTTCGCGGCGAGCGGCGAAAGCTCGAGAAACGGCGCACCGGCGTCGAGCAGCCGCAGCACGCGCTCGCGGGGCAAGAGCTTGCCGCGCGCGGTATGGCGGGCGCGCGACTTTTCGCTGCCGCCGAGCGCGGCTTCCGCGCGCCGCGCCCGCAGCGTGTCGCAAAGTGCGGCCATCGCGGCACTGTTGGCTTTGAAGTCGGCCGAAAGCGTATCGACCCTGGATCGGATTTTTGTCACTGGCGTTTCCTCAGGGAAGAAACTGCCGTGAAGGCCGCACGAAGGCAACTGCGCAGGCGACAACCACCCGGCTTACAGCGCGTCGTAATCCGGCTGTGCCCAGGTCTCTTCCAGTGCGGCCTCCTGCCAGCGCCGGAACGACGCGAGGCCGTAGATCGCCTCGACATAATCCTCGCACGGCTGGTCGAGTTTCACCGCATAGCTGCGCAGCCGCGTCGCGACCGGCGCGAACATGCAGTCGGCCGCCGAGAAGGCGCCGAACAGGAAATCCCCCCTCGCCCCGAAGCGGGTCCGCGCATCGAGAAAGATTTCGCAGATGCGCCGGATGTCCGCTTTCACGTCGTCGGCAAAGCCGGCCTTCGGCGGCGCGGGACTGCGCTTCAGGTTCATCGGCATCGCCTTGCGCAGCGGCACGAATCCCGAATGCATTTCCGCGGAAATCGAACGCGCGAGCCCCCGCGCTGCCGGGTCCTTCGGCCACAGATCGAGCTGCGGAAACTTGTCGGCAAGCGTTTCGAGGATCGCGAGCGAATCCCAGACCGTGTTCTCGCCGTCGATCAGGATCGGCATTTTCCCGGCCGGCGAGAAAGATAGGATCTTCGCCTTGGATGCCGGGTCATAGATATTGATGACTTCTTCCTCGAAGGGAATGTCGTGCTCGGCAAGCGCAAGCCACGGCCGGAGCGACCAGGAGGAATAGTTCTTGTTGCCGAGAATGAGCTTCAGATGCATGGGCACATACTAAAACGCGCGAGGCGTGTCGTCACGCCCCGCGCGCCGGAAGGAACCTGTTTCGCAGTTACTTCTTGTTGCGGAACAGCGCGTCCACGCTGAGTGGACCGGGACCGGCCGCTGCGATGTAGAGGAAGGCGAAGCAGAACACGATCGCGAGCGTGCCGCCGTTGAGGATCGGGTAGAAGCTCCGTCCGGCGTGACCGAGGAAATAAGCGAAGGCCATGAGGCCCGAGAGGATGAACGCCGCCGGCCGCGTGAACAGACCGATCGTCACGAGCGCGCCAAACACCAGTTCGATCAGGCCGGCATAGCCGCCGGGCCAGCTGGTCGGGGTGACCTGCGCGAACATCGGCACGGCCGGGAATTTCAGGATCTTGGCCATGCCGAATTGCAGGATGCAAAGGCCGACCATGATACGCATCAGGCTCAGGATTTGCGCACGGTACGGCGCCAGAAAGTTTTCCATTTTCCAAGGAATCTCCAAAGGGGAAGTCGGGACAATCGCTATCAAGCGGGAGCGAAGGTCAAGCCGAACGGTGCAATGCTTCGCTTGCCGATTTGCGAGGACAGTCAGGTTGTTTCGCGCTGCCGCCTCTAAAAGCACGAAGCGTGCGCGGGCCCTCCTGCCCCCGCACGCTTTCTTTGCCGGTCGCCGCGCCTACGACTTGTTGCGCATGGCCGCATCCACGCTCCACGGGCCGGGCCCGGCCGCCGCGAGATACAGGAAGGCGAAGCAGTAGAGCGCCGCCAGTTCGCCGCCGTTCAGGATCGGGAAGAAATTCTGTCCCGCATGCGCGTAGAAATACGCTACCGCGCACATGCCCGACAGAATGAAGGCCGACAGCCGTGAGAACAGCCCGATCACCAGCAGCGCACCGAACACGAGTTCGATGATGCCGGCGGCACCGCTCATGGTCGCCGGATTGACGCCCGACATTTTCGAGACGGGAATCGAAAGATACTTCGTCGTGCCGTGTTGCAGCACCAGCAAGCCGGCCATGATGCGCAGCACGCTCAGAAGCTGCGGCCGCCAAGGCGCGAGAAAACTTTCCATGATTGCGAATCCCTGGACAAAAACGATACGCGGCTAGACTCGTATCAACTTTCGTCTAAGGTCAAGACAAGTGCTGAAAAAGTAACCGGCATTTTCTTCTTGCGGCTGCGCAAACCTTTGCGCGGCGACCGATTATTTTTTTTCGTCGCGTTCGTCCATCTCGAAGGGGCCGCCCTCCTTCTTCCATTTCGAGAAGCCGCCCTCGATATGCGCGACCGGCTTCAAGCCCATGCGCTGCGCGGTCTGCGCGGCAAGCGCCGAGCGCAACGCGCCCGCGCAGAAGAACACGAACTTCTTGTCTTCGGCGAAGACCGGTTTGTGATACGGGCTCTCGGGATCGATCCAGAATTCGAGCATGCCGCGATTGCACTGGAACGCACCGGGGATGCGCCCCTCGCGGCGGATCTCGCGGATGTCGCGAATGTCGACGAGCACGGTATCGTCGCGGCCGACCAGCGCAAAGGCATCCTTCGTCGGAATCGTCTCGATCTCTTTATACGCTTCGTCGACCATCTGTTTGTGGCCGAGGGTAATCTTCTGCGGCATTCGAATTGCTCCTTGCCGACAACCTAGCGGCAGCGCGGGAAAACGCCAACCCGATGCGGTTTCCTGCACGCTATCCGGCCGGAAAGCAGGAGCATTTTGCCTTCGCCGCGGCGGCGGCCTGTGTCACTCTCCCTGCGCAAACCGGAATCGCTCCATGTTCGGCCTTTCGACCTTAGACATGCTCGCCTTCGGCTGGTTCATGCTGGCCTGGACGATTCATGCCGTGATCGTCGAGCGTTCCGAGTGGCGCAAGCAAAGCCTGAATTACCGGATGGATCTGGTGCGCCTCGAATGGATGCGCCGGATGCTGCTGCGCGAGAACCGGATCGTGGATACGCAGATCACCGCATCGCTCCATCAGGGCACGGCATTTTTCGCGTCCACTTCGCTGTTTGCGATCGGCGGCGTGCTGGCGCTGCTGCGTTCGTCCGACGAAGTCATGGCGATCTTCCGCGCCCTTCCCTTTGCGGTCCCGGTCACGCGCGGCGTGTTCGAGGTCAAGGTGGTCGGGCTGCTGGTGATCTTCGTCTATGCCTTCTTCAAGTTCGCCTGGTCCTATCGCATGTTCAACTATGTCGCGATCCAGATCGGCGCGACCCCGCCGACCAGCGAGGCGCAAACGGCCGCGGCCGAACAGCATGTCGAGCGCGTGGCAAGGATGATCACGGTCGCCGGGCGGCACTTCAACCGCGGGCAGCGCGCGATCTTCTTCGCGCTCGGCTATCTCGGCTGGTTCATGAACGGCTACGTCTTCGCCATCGCGACGACGGCGGTGCTTGCCGTCATCCTGACGCGGCAGTTCGGACCGACCGCCAAGACGCTGTTCGAGAACCAGTAGCGGGCCGCCGCCGTCAGGCCACCCTGGTCTGCGGCTGCGCGCAGGACCGCTGCACCAGAAACTCCGCGATCTTCCCGGCGGTCGCGGGATCGAACAACAGCCGCCGGTGGCCGAACTTCTCGAGCGTCAGCATCTGCGCGCCGGGCCAGTGCGCCGCCCACTTCTCGCCGGTGACATAGCGGACCACCTTGTCGTCTTTCGCGTGCACGATCAGCGCGGGAATTTCGAGCGCGGCCAGTTTCGGCAACAGCTCGATTTCTTCCGGGCGATAGCCGACCACGCGCTTCAATTCGTCAAACAGCTTTTCCTTGTGCGCCTCGCTCATTGCAAAGCGATTGGCGATCGCGTTCAGCATGTAGGTCGGCCCGGTGGGTGCCGCAACGACCACGGCGCGCTCCACCTTCAGCCAGCCTTCGGTAAGCGCGAAGGTCGCGGCCGCGCCGCCGAGCGAATGGCCGATGACCGCGCGAACCGGCCCGAGCGCGTCGGCAACGCCGGCGACGGCCTGCGCCGCCAGCGGAATCGTCGATTGCGTGCCGCCGGATTTTCCGTGCGCCGGAAGGTCGAGTGCGACCACCGCCTGTCCGCGCTTCACGAGCGCGGCGATGATCGCGTCGAAGCAATGATGATCGTCTTCCCAGCCGTGCACCACGAGCACCGCCGGCCCCTCGCCCCAGCGCCACGCCTGCACCCAGGTGTCGGAGATGAGGCCGATGCCACCGCCGACCGGCACGCGCATCGACTGATCCGGCTTCGGCAAGTCGGGCCGCTCGCGCGCAATCAGGAGCGGCCGCTTGGGCTTGAGGAAGTTCTGCACGAAGCGCTTCTGGAAACGCTCCGGCGCAAGTTTGGCGTAGCTGCGCAGGAGAAACATGCGCAGCGCATCGTTCAAATTCGGAATGCTGGAGCGGGCCATCTCAGGCTCCCTGTTTCAAGGGCGGATTTTTCAGGAGTGCTTCGAAGGCACGCATCGTGTCGCGGCGCGCATTGCCATCGCCCATCAGCCGCACGCGCAGCAGATGCGAAAGCGAGAGGCCGTCGATTGCCGCAGCCATCGCATCGGGATCGGCCTCGGGCAGCGCCGCATTCACGAGGCGGCGGATGAAGGCATAGAGCTGGCCGTTGTGATTGGCGGCCGCTTCGCGCACCGCGCCGGGCACGTCGTCGAACTCGAAATAGGCGGCAAGGATCGGGCAACCGCCGCGGCCCGAGCCGAGGCTCGGATGCTCGATCCAGTCGAGCCAGTTCGCGAAGAACAAGGGCAGCCGCTTCGGCTTGTCTTTCTCCGCGCGGATCGGCGCAATGACCACTTCCGTGAAACGCTCCGAGGTGCGCGCCAGCACCTCAACCTGCAGCGCTTCCTTGGATTTGAAATGCGCGAACAGCCCGCTCTTGGACATGCCGAGCCGTTCGGCGAGCGGCCCCAGCGTCACGGCCGAAATTCCGCTTTCCGAGGCCAGCGCCGCCGCCTCGTCCAGAATGCGGGTGCGGGTGCGCTCGCCCTTGGAGGCGTCTGGGCCGAGAAGTTCCCGGCCGTCGTCGGTGCGAAGGGCGTGGCCTTTTTTGAGGGCTTTCACGATCATGCCGAAGGAATAGCACGACCGTTCGTTTTATTCAACGACATGCCAGCCATGAAAAAAGGCGGCATAGCCGCCCTTTTTTGATCCTCCGGCCGCCCGTGCGCTACCGATCCCACTCCGGCGCCCAGGACGGACTGACCATCCGGCCGTCAGGCTTTGCCAGCGCACGGATCTCGGCCATTTCGGCAGGCGAGAGTTCGAAATCGAAGATCTCCGAGTTTTCGGACAGCCGTTCGAGCTTGCTGGTGCGCGGGATCGCGACCACGCCCTGCTGCACGAGATAGCGCAGGCAGATCTGCGCCTCGCTCTTGCGATGCGTCTTGCCGATCTTCACGAGCACCGGATCGCCGGCCGCCTTCCCCCGCACGATCGGCGAATAGGCGGTGAGCGAAATCCCCCACGCCTTGCAGGCCGCGATCACCTTCGACTGGTCGAGATAGGGATGCATCTCGACCTGATTGGTTGCGAGCGGCTCGGTCGCGTATTGCGCGGCCTTGTCGATCAGCGCGGTGGTGAAGTTCGAGATGCCGATATGCTTCGTCATGCCGTCGCGCTTCGCCTTGCACAGCGCCGCGATGGTCTGGTCGAGCGGCACCGAGGGGTTCGGCCAGTGGATCAGCAACAGGTCGACATGATCGAGCCGCAGCCGCGCAAGGCTCTCGCGCGTGGTGCGCAGGAAATCGGCGGGCGCAAGGTTGGTGTACCAGACCTTTGTGGTGACGAAGACCTGATCGCGCGGCAGGCCGGAATTGCGTATCCCCTCGCCGACCTCGCGCTCGTTCTCGTAAGCCTGCGCGGTGTCGACATGGCGATAGCCGAGCCGCAACGCCTGCTCGACGATGCGCTTGCAGACGTCGCCGCGAATGTCCCAGGTGCCGAGCCCGAGGAGCGGAATGTTCGCGCCGTTGGCGGGCGCGGTTTCGGTGAAGGGCATGTTTCTACCTATAGTCGGCGCAAACGGGACGTCTAAATTGTACGACAAATACGACTTCTGTTATTTCCCCCGGCTCGCCGCGTAACGCGCCTTGGTTTCCTCGTTCGGCGGATAGAGGCCCGGAAGCTTGGCACCTTTCAGCACTTCTTCCGCCGCCCAGGCCTCGAACGCTTCCTGCTCGATCGCTTCCTTCGCGACCGCGTCGACGAGCTTCTGCGGCACGCAGACCGCACCATCGTTGTCCGCGACGATCACGTCGCCCGGAAACACCGCAACGCCGCCGCAGCCGATCGGCTCCTGCCAGTTCACGAAAGTGAGCCCCGCGACCGAAGGCGGCGCCGCAACCGCCGCGCACCAGAACGGCAGGCCGACCGATTTCACGCCGTCGCCGTCGCGCACCGCGCCATCGGTGACAAGGCCCGTCACCTTTTTCACCTTCATGCGCGCAACCAGAATGTCGCCGAAGATGCCGGCCGTGGTGATGCCCATGGCGTCCGCCACCGCGATCACGCCTTCCGGCATGTCCTCAATCGCGCCGCGCGTGGAACGCGGACTGGCCCAGCTTTCAGGCGTGGCAAGGTCTTCGCGCGCCGGCACGAAGCGCAGCGTAAAGGCTTCGCCCACAATGCGCGGACTGCCCTCGATCAGCGGCTTCGGCCCGCGCATGAAGCTCGAGCGCACACCCTTCTTCAGAAGCACGGTGGTGAGCGTCGCCGTCGAGATTTTTTCCAGCGTTTGCTTCAGATCGGGCGAAAGCGCCATGACTTGCTTCTCTTATATATTGAGGATGCTGAGGAGATAGATCGCGCGGCGCGCCGTCTCCGTGTTCATGCAGCTCGCGCTCACCGGGATCGCAAGCGTGCCCTGGATCACGTCGCGATAGAACCCGCATTGCTGCTTGCGTGACTCGATCCACACCCGCTGCAGGTCGCGAAGCTGCGTCTTCAGCTTGCCGTCGAACTGCCCCTGCAGGCGGCGATAGGTTTCGTTCAGGATATCGTCCCACACCAGCTGCTCGCGCTGGTAGCACTCCTGCTGCCCAATCGTGGACTGGCCTTCCGGCCGGTCGAGACAGGGATTGGCGATAAGACCAATGCAGCGGTCGGCGCCTTCCTTCTGTTCCTTTTCCTTGATGCAGCTTTCGATGGCGCGCGTATCTTCGGCACTGAGTTTCAGCGACTGCGCCTGCGCGAAGCCCGCAGTCCCGACCGCCAGCGCCGCCGCAACCAGCAACATTCTCATTTGCGCCCTCCCGCCCTGCATTTTTCGTAGCCGCTCGCCCGCAACTGGCACGCCGGACAAGTGCCGCAACCATAACCCCATTCGTGGCGCTGCGCGCGGTCGCCCATGTAGCAGCTGTGGGTTTCCTCGATCACGAGATCGGCCAGCGCCTTGCCGCCGATGCGATCGGCGAGTTCGAAGGTCGCCGCCTTGTCGATCCACATCAGCGGCGTATGGATCACGAAGCGGCGGTCCATGCCGAGGCCGAGCGCAAGCTGCATCGCCTTGATGGTGTCGTCGCGGCAATCGGGGTAGCCCGAGTAATCCGTCTCGCACATGCCGGCGACGAGGTGCCGCAAGCCGCGCCGATAAGCGACCGCGGCCGCAAAGGAGAAGAAGACCAGGTTGCGGCCCGGTACGAAGGTCGACGGCAGGCCGTTCGAGTTCATCTCGATCTGGACGTTGCGCGTCAGCGACGTTTCCGAGATCGCGCCGAGCGAGTCGATATTGATGACGTGGTCCTCGCCGAGCCGCGTCTTCCATTTCGGGTCGAGTGCTGCGAGCTTCTCGAGAATACGCGGCCGCACCGTCATCTCGATGGCGTGACGCTGGCCGTATTCGAAGCCGACGGTCTCGACGCGCGGAAAGCGCGTCAGCGCCCAGGCGAGCGAAATGGTGGAATCCTGCCCGCCGGAAAAGAGGACGAGCGCGCCTTCGGAGGTATCGGTCTGGGTCATGCGGGGCGCATGACTATCATGTCCTGCGGCCCCGCCAAGCCTTTTAGGAAGGCAATTACTTCGTCTTCTCGAACAATTCCCGCCCGATCAGCATGCGCCGGATTTCCGACGTACCCGCCCCGATCTCGTAGAGCTTGGCGTCGCGCAGCAAGCGCCCGGTCGGATATTCGTTGATGTAGCCGTTGCCGCCCAGGCACTGGATCGCATCGAGCGCGATCTTGGTGGCATTCTCGGCAGCAAAGAGGATCGCGCCGGCCGCATCCTCGCGCGTGGTCTCGCCGCGGTCACAGGCCCGCGCCACCGAATAGACATAAGCCTTGGCGGCGTTCATCGTCACATACATGTCGGCGAGCTTCGCCTGCATGATCTGGAAGGTGCCGATCGGCTGGCCGAACTGCTTGCGCTCATGGAGGTACGGAATCACCGCGTCGATGCAGGCCTGCATGATGCCGGTGGAGCCCGCCGCCAGCACCGCGCGCTCGTAATCGAGGCCGGACATCAAAACGCGCACGCCTTCATTCAGGCCGCCGACGATGTTTTCCTCCGGCACCTCGCAATCCTGAAACACCAGTTCGCAGGTGTCGGAGCCGCGCATGCCGAGCTTGTCGAGCTTCTGCGCGGTCGAAAACCCCTTCATCCCCTTCTCGATCAGGAAAGCGGTAATGCCGCGCGCACCGGCATTCGGATCGGTCTTGGCGTAGACCACGAGCGTGTCGGCCTCCGGCCCGTTCGTGATCCACATCTTGTTGCCGTTCAGGACGAAGCGGTCGCCCTTCCTGTCGGCGCGCGTCCGCATGCTCACGACATCGGAGCCCGCCCCCGGCTCCGACATGGCGAGCGCTCCGACATGCTCGCCGGAAATCAGCTTCGGCAGATACTTCTTTTTCTGGTTGTCGTTCGCGTTCTTGCGGATCTGGTTCACGCAAAGGTTGGAATGCGCGCCGTAGGAAAGCCCCACTGACGCGGAAGCGCGGCTGATTTCCTCCATCGCGACGCAATGCTCGAGATAGCCAAGGCCCGTGCCGCCGTATTCCTCCTCGACCGTCACGCCGAGCAGACCGAGATCGCCGAGCTTGGGCCACAGGTCGCGCGGGAATTTGTTGGTCGCGTCGATCTCGGCGGCGCGCGGCGCGATCTCCTTCTGTGCAAAGGAAAGCGTGGTCTGTCGCAGCATGTCGGCGGTTTCGCCGAGGCCGAAATCAAGTCCGGAAGCGCGATTGGGAATCATGATCCATACTCACGGTTGGGCAATGAGGTCGCGCGCGCTCGTCAGCACGACGTCGGGATAAGGTCGGGCCTTGCGTTTCACGCGATCGAGACAGACCGTCACATATTCGGAGGTGGCGGCGATCTCGCCGGTCGGGCGATGGATCATCTCGTGGATGAAGCGGATCGCCTTTTCCTTCACTTCGAGCACGCGGCTGCGGATTTCGATCACGTCGCCGGGCATCAGTTCACGTCTGTAGGCAATCTTCTGCTCGACCGCTGCGACCGCATAGGCTTGCGCCGCCATCGCGTCGCGCGTCACGCCGAAGTCGAAGAAGAAATTCCAGCTCGCGGCGTCGAACTTCGCGACGTAATGCGCGACGTTCAGGTGCCCCATGTGATCGCATTCGGCCGGATAGACCGTGCCGAAATAAGTGGTCTTCCCGCTCATGCAGCGGTCCCCTGCATCGCGCCTTTGCCTTCCAGAAACATCATGGTCGCAAGCATGCGGCCGATCTCGTGCTCGGCGCCGTCGCGCACCGCGAACACGAAGCTCTCGGCAATGGTCAGCGTCCGGCCCGGACGCACCACGCGGCCGCGCGCGATGAAGCGCTCGCCCGCCGCCGGCGCCATCATGTTGTATTTGAACTCGACCGAAAGAATCCCGGCCTCGAGGGCCATCAGGGTCGACGATGCGATGCCGCAGGACGTATCCGCGATCGAGGTAATGACGCCGCCGTGCAGATAGACGTTCTGCTGGCAGAGATCCTCGCGATACGGCAGTTCGAGATCGCAAACGCCCGGCGCAAGCGCGGTAACGCGCGCGCCGATCATGCGCATGAAACTCTGCCGCTCGAAAATCTCGCGCGATCGCGTTTCCCACGCCGGATTGCGCGGCTCGAAGCGCGCAATGCCGACGCGCGAGCTTGCGCCCGCCATCCGGCTTCCTCCTCGTGAACTTCGGCGTTTCTTATCGTTTTCTTTCCATACGGTAGCGTATGGTATTTTCTCGGTCAACCGGCTAAGGAAAAGCCATGTCGCAAGCCGCACGCACCAAGAAGCTGCCGCGCCTCGACCGCCGCGCCTGGATCGCCGCGGCCTTCGCGCAACTCGCGGCGCACGGCTGGGACGGCGTGCGCGTGGAACCGATCGCCGCGACGCTCGGTGTCACCAAAGGCAGCTTCTACTGGCACTTCGCCGACCGCGATGCGCTGGTCGCCGCCATGTTCATCCGCTGGGCCGAGGGCCGCGTGCGCGCGATCCGCCACGAAACCGAAGACGACGCCGACCCGCGCGCCCTGCTCTACCGGCTGATCGACCTCTATGCGCGCGGACCCCATGCACAGGGTCTTGCGATCGAGCTTGCGATCCGCGGGCTTGCCCGCGCCGACAGCCGTGCCGCCGATGCCGTCGCCATGGTGGACGGCGAACGCCTGACGCGCGTTGCCGCGCTCTTTGCAAAGCTCGGCGGCAAGGAAGCGGAAGCCAAGGCGTTTCTGTTTTACGCCTTCGTGTTCGGGCAAAGCCTGATCGCGGGACGGCGCGATGCCGGCCTGCGTGCGGCGGCTTCCGCGCTGATCGTCGAGTAGAACGCGCGCCCTCGAGCACTGCTCGCGATGACGATTACGCCCGCTGCCGCTCCGGCAAGGGCTTGCGCACAAGCTCGGCGATTTCGGCCGGCCGCCGCGGCTTCGACAGGAAGTAGCCCTGGATCTGCTGGCAGCCCCCCGCGCGCACGCAGCGATG